>JALEYA010000200.1 GCA_022779945.1 Oscillospiraceae bacterium
CTTGAGCTCTTTATAAGCGATTACTTCGATTTCAGGCTTAACATAAACCTCAAGCTCGATTTCAACACCGTCAGCCTCGCTCATCTTATTGACATCAGCCTTACCGGTGCCGACAAAGTCAAGGCCGGATTCGGTGATAGCGGCTTCAACGGTTTCGGGATAGCAGATTTCAAGCGCATCTTCATAAAGAAACTCCTTACCGTAAAAGGTCTCAGCCATCTTGCGGGTGATCTTGCCCTTGCGGAAGCCGGGGATCGAAATACGATTCTTGATTTTTGCGAAAGCCTTGTTTAAAGCCTTCTGAAAATCCTCGGCCGAAACGGTGATTTCAAGTGAATAAAGATTCGATTTGTCCTGCTTGGTAGATGATTTTAAACTCATTTACTTTATCTCCTAACTTTGTTACTTACGACGGAGTGTTCCGTCAAAATTGCATACCGTTGTATTATAACAGCATTCTTCCGAAATTACCATACCTTTTTTAAAATTTTTCAACTAATTTAGGGCAAAATCCAAGAAAATCCGCAGAAATCAGGTCGAATTTGATTTTCTCAAACTCTCCACGGTATGCAAAAAGCGTCGAAGCACCATGCAGATGTCCGTAATAGCAACGTCTGATGCCGGCTTCTTTTACGGTATCGACGATCTCACGGCAGCACTGCTCGCTTGTCAGCGGCGGATAATGAAGAAAGAGGATCGGTTCACCGCCGAGCTGCTTTGCACAATCGGTCGAAAGCCGGATCCGTCCCGCTTCCCGCAAAATCACCTTTTGGTCTGCTTCGGTCTGAGCGTCGTAAAACCAGCCTCGGCTTCCGCAAACGGCAAAGTCGCCGATCCGGAATGCGTTGTTGAAAAGGATTTCGATGGTGTCAAAACCGTTTTCCGCAAGAAACAGGTCAAGCTTCTTTTTGGTCTGCCACCAGTAATCGTGGTTGCCTTTCATAATCAGCTTTTTCCCCGGCAGGGAATGCAAAAAAGCAAAATCAGCTTTCGCCTCATTGAGCTTCATCGCCCACGAAATATCGCCGGCGATCACAACAGTATCGTCGTCAGAGACAACAGCCCGCCAGTTTTTTTCGAGTCGTTCGGTGTAATCCGACCAGCCGCCGAAAATATCCATAGGCATATCCACGCCGAAAGAAAGATGGGTATCCCCGATTGCAAAAAGCGACAAGTCTGCACCTCCGTTTTCTGAAAATTATAAAAATAAAGCTAAAGACTACATTAAAAAAGCCATTAAAAGGATATTAAGGAAGCTCTGATTAAATCGGATGTACAGATTACGCCGTCAGATTTTTCGTCAGATTGAGCAAAAGCCGCGCAGGAATCCTGACGGATTTCAAGTGGGTTTTGTTCGATATGGCGGAAAATATGCAAGTAAGCTGTGCATCAAAGCGTATGCTGTGATTTATTCAGAGGTTCCTTAAGAAGAAAGAAGCCGGCACAGTACGGGGGTTCCGTTGCCTATGCGGCTTCATTCATATCTTTAGTTGATACCGAGCATTTCGTAAACCTTGGTAATCATCTCGTCCTTTTCACAACAATCCTTGAATCTCACAGTCTTGCTCTTGAGATCGGCAAGCTGCGGCGGACAAGGCTCTCCGGTTTCGTTCACCAGAAGCTTCACCTGCTCGAATTCATCCGCACCCTCGGGAATGCTGTCGCCGACCGCCTTTAAAACAGCGGCAGAAAATTTATATGGGTTCGCAGTGGAGGCAACAACGGTTTCCGTCTTATCCCCTGTCGCTTTGACATAATCCTCATATACTCTAAGCGCAACAGCGGTATGGGTGTCGGAAAGATAGCCGCCCTTAAAGACGCTTGCTATCGTTTCCGCTGTGGCTTTATCGTCACAGTAACCGGCTTCGAAAAGGTCAAGAACCTGAGCCTTTACCGCATCGCTTACGGTGTACTTGCCGTCCTGCGCAAGTTCGCCCATCCATTCACGGATTACACTGTCATCCTCGCCGCTCAGATGGAACAAAAGCCGTTCAAGGTTCGAGGAAATCAGAATATCCATCGAGGGAGAAGTCGTGGTAAAGAACTTTCTGTTTTTATCATAGGTACCGGTCTTGAGAAAATCAGTCAGCACGTTGTTGGCATTGGAAGCGCAGATAAGCTTCTTTACGGGAAGTCCCATTCTCTTGGCGTAATACGCGGCAAGAATGTTACCGAAGTTGCCCGTCGGAACAACAACGTTGATTTCGTCGCCGTTTTGAATCGTGCCGTTTTCGATAAGATCGGCATAAGCGCTGATGTAATAGACGATCTGCGGAACCAGTCTGCCCCAGTTGATCGAGTTCGCCGAGGAGAACATCATGCCGTTTTCATTAAGCTTTTCGGCAACGGCTTTATCGGTGAAAATCTTCTTGACACCGCTTTGCGCATCGTCAAAGTTTCCGTTGATAGCGCAGACACAGACATTGTCTCCCTGCTGGGTCGCCATCTGAAGCTTCTGCATCGGGCTTACACCGTCGTTCGGGTAAAAGACCATGATCTTCGTTCCCGGAACGTCCTTGAAGCCTTCCAAAGCCGCCTTGCCCGTATCGCCCGAGGTTGCAACAAGAATGACGATTGTCTTATCGGCAACAGTTTTCTTTGCCGCAACAGTCAGCAGATACGGAAGAAGCTGAAGCGCCATATCCTTAAAGGCACAGGTCGGACCTCTCCAAAGTTCAAGAACGTTCGCGCCGTCGGCGATCTTCTTGACGCAGGCCACCTTGTCCGAGCTGAACTTCCCCTTTTTATAAGCACCGCTGACGCAGTAATCAATTTCTTCTTCGGTGAAATCCGTCAGATAAAGCGAAAGCACCTTTTTCGCCCTCGAAATATAATCGAGTCCGACGAGGCTTTCGATAAATTCAGGGCTGATTGCCGGAATTTCTTCGGGAACGAAAAGTCCGCCATCCTCGCTGATGCCTCTTGCGATCGCCTCGCAGGAAGAAACATGAATCTCTTTATTTCTTGTACTTGTGTAAAGCATAAATATTCCTCCGTGGTTTTGCATTCGTCTTATCTTATCATACTTTTTTTCAGTTGTAAAACCCTTTGAAAAAATTTTCGGCATTTTTGTAAAATATTCCTTGAAGAAGCGGTTCACCGAGTCCTCTTTTGTTTAAATAGTCATAAAGGTACGGCAAATCAAGCGTACTTGAAAGCATTTTATCCATCTTCGCGCCGTCAAAGTCGCTTCCGAGACAAATACATTTCTCGCCGCCGAGGTCAAGAATGTGCTCGATATTCTCATACAGCTTTTCGAACACATCGCCGCCAAGAAACGCGGGATAAAAGCACAGTCCGATGATCCCTCCACAGGAAATCAACTCTTTCAGCTGCCAATCCTTAACGTTTCGTCTGTGCGGCGTCACACTGTAACAACAGCTATGGGACAGCACAAACGGTCGGGAAACAGTATCCAGCACCGCCGCAAAGCTTTTTTCATTGATATGCGACAAATCGACCGCCATACGGTGCCTTTCCATCTCCCCTATTACGTTCTTTCCGAACGGTTTCAGTCCGCCTTCATCACAATCCGCACCGTACGAAAGCTCGTTTTCACCATTCCAGGTAAGGGTCATCATTTTACAGCCTCTGTCGGCCCACTTTTTCACATTTTCGATTTTTCCGCCCAGTGCTGCGGCGTTTTCGATCGACAGCAACGCCTTAAAATCCTTCGAGCTTTTAAA
>JALEYA010000217.1 GCA_022779945.1 Oscillospiraceae bacterium
ATAGTGAAACTGCATAAGCTGAGACAGCACATAGCTGACCCGCTGAAAATCATCGTCAAAATCAAACTCAATCAGCACATATCGGGAGTTATTGATCGGAATGATTCCGCCTTCGTCGGCAATTCGACCGATTTCGGTCACGCCGAAATGCTCGGCACCCTGATAGAGTTCAACGTTGATTCCCTGACTTTCGCATTCCTCCCGAAGCTTTTTTCCGAAAGCTTCCAGCTGCTGTCTGGAAGCGTCAAACCGGCATTGGTTTTTATTCAGATAGTGAGGCGTCATAACCATGCTTCTCGTTCCGCCCTCATACGCCTGACGAATCATCGCAAGCGATTCCTCGACCGAGTCGGAACCATCATCTACCCCCGGTATAATATGAGCATGAATGTCAACCAAATCCTCACCGCCTTTTCGTATCATTTAATTATAGCATTTTTACTATGTATCGGTCAATGGATATACAATTAAAATCGCCGAAAATCACTTCTGTTTTTCTGTAACAGTAAAATCCTCTACCAGATAAACCCGACTGCATATTTCCATAACGCTTGTCTTATGCGTAATCAGAATACAGGTTTTCTTTTTCGACAACGACTTGATATTTTCAAGAAGCTGTTTTTCCGTTGTAAGATCAATCGCACTTGTCGATTCGTCAAGGAGAATCACCGGGCTGTCACTAAGAATCGCTCTCGCTATTGCAATCCGCTGTGCCTGCCCTTCGGACAGTCCGAAATTGTCCTCACCGATCACCGTATGGATACCGTTCGGCATTTTCGAAACAAAATCGTAAGCACAGGCAGTCTTGAGCGCGTGAACAATCTCCTCGTCCGAGGCGTTCGGGCGAAGCATCCTCATATTTTCGGCAATCGAACCGGAAAAAAGAGAGTGCCCCTGCGGAACGTAGGAAAAAGCCCTTCGCGTACACTCGGAAATATCAAGCCTTTCTCCGTTATTGAGCCCGAGAAGAAATGCGTTTCCGCCGACCGGCGAAACAAGACTTAAAAGAAGCCGAAGAATTGTGGTCTTCCCCGCACCGGAACGACCGACAAGGGCAACAATTTCACCGGGCTCGGCGTGCAGATTGACGTCATGTAAAACCGGCTCATCGTCCTCATAGGAAAAACTGATGTCGCTGATTTTCACGGACACACCGCAATCACGATTGTTTCGGATAAACCGTTCGGTTTGACCGCTGTCGGTGCTTTCGGTTTCAAGCTGTGTAATTTCCATCAGCCGGCTTGCCGAAACGGCAGAATTGACAGCGTTCGGAATCAGGGAGACAATCGCGCCAAAGGCTCCCGAAAGAACAGAGGAAAGCTGTATAAACATTGCCATCGTTCCGAAATCAATAACACCCGCCCAAAGCCTGTAAACGGCGAAGCCGAAGCAGGAATACGACACAACAAGGCCGAAAACCGAAACGATTACGGAAGAAACAACAGCGATTTTATTCTGGCTCAAAAGAGCCTCAGTCAAGGTTGACTGAACCATTTTAAAACGGACGTCAAAATCCGACTTCAGATCAAATGCCTTGATGTTGTGGATTCCCCGGAAAGTCTCGCTCAAAAAAGCGACCAGCTCACTGGAAGCGGAGCGTGCTTTTTTTGTCCTCTCCCGCAGTTTCGAAACAAAAAATGCCGAAGCAATCACAGTCGCCGGTGTTCCGAGCAGCGCAATCAGCGCCATCGCCGCATCATAATGAAGAATCAGGAAAAAGGCACAGACGAATTGAAAAGACTTGGTGATGAAGGTCGGGATCCAATTGAGCACACTTGCACTGACGGTTGAAACGTCGTTATTGACACGGTTAAGAATATCGCCCGAGCGGAAAGAAACGAAGTCCTGCCACTTTGCGCTCATCACGCGGGAGAACACATCCTGACGGATATTTTTCGTAACATTGGTGCTTGAAACGGCGGAAATTCTTGAAAGGACAGCGTTCAACAAGACGGAAGCCAGACCAAAACCGGCGTAAAGACAGCCGAGCGTTACAAGCGAAGATGAATCCGTACCCGTGACGGCATTGATCAGCTTCTTGGAAATCACCGAACCGGCAAGACCGAAAGCCGTCGCAATAAAACCGAGCACAAGATAAAGCACAAGATAATACTTATATTCTTTTACATACTTCCATATCCATTTAAGCTCGTCGGCAAGCTCACGGGCAGACAATGACTTGAGCTCTTCAACAAATCTTTTCATTTCTTCACCACCTTTTCCCAAGCATTTTTCCTATATGTTTATTTTTCTCAATGCCAGCGTCATCACAAGAATTTCATATACCGCCCAAAGCGGAATCAGACCTTTCACAAGCCTTTCGGGCTGTTCGGTCAGAAGCACGGGCTTTCTTCCCTTTTTGGCCGTCCGGGCAGTCATTGAATACCAGATTCCGAAGCCGACAACAGCACCCACCGTGTTATTGATCAGGTCGTCGGTCTCACAAACACCGAGGCGGAAAACCAGCTGACACAATTCGGCAAACAGGCTCAGTAAAAAGCCGAACACGCCGACCGAAAGAAAGCTGCTTCTTTTTTCGCCGAGCAAAAACGGCAAAAAGAACCCGATGGGAATAAAAATGACAATGTTTTCGATGATCTGGGCAAAAACGTCGATCCCGTAGTTTCCGGAAATTACTGCCCGATAAGACCAGAACGGCGTAAACTCCGGCTGAACATCATGTGCATACCGCCGGAAAACAGCGAGATACACGAAAAACAGGCAGGAAAGCGCAAACAGAACAACACCGGAAACACGGACAAGTTTTTCTTTTTCCCGGTATTCAAGCCGATAATATACGGACGAAAAAACAAGAAATCCGGAAAACAAAAGCGTCACAAGGACAGCATCTCTTTCAAGCATTCGGTAAACCTCTGTAAAAATATTTTCTGCGGAACTTTTTGTTGTTAAAAATACCAGCCGAGCACGGAACTTACATAATTTACGTTCCAGTTCATTTGCAATTCGTACCAGAACCAGACAACATAGAAGACAAAGAATGCGGAAATCACCGCTATTCTTGTGTTCCCTTTAAAGCAATATCTGAACAGCATCGGATAGGTCAGAAGCTGATAAATCGTGAAGTATTCGGCAAATCTTGCCATCAGGTTACCGCCGACGATGGCCGCCGCAATCCAGAAAGCGGCATTGACCAAAGAAAGGTTCATGCAAAGGCACCATTTTCTCTCTTTCCAGAGCTGTTTGTTTTTGCGGAACACAAAGCCGATCACGCACGGAACTAAGGCAACAAACATTCTCAGAATATTTACGCCCTCCGCGGAAATGAGCTCGCTCATCTGGCTTTCGTATTTGGTATCTTCAAAGAAAATCTGCATTCCCTCAAGGACAGGGTTCAGAAATACGATCAAAACCGCAAACGCAACCATAACAACATACATCGTTTTGCTCCACGGCTTAATAAACGAAAAGATGAGAGCGATCAGCATAACATACGCCGTGCCGTGGAACTGCGCCGCTATTACAACAACTACAATGTACCAGAAATAATTCTTCCTTTCGAGAAGTTTAAACGCGGCAAAACACATCGTAACCGCGACAAACTGTCTCATACCGTTCATCATATAGGTAAATTCGGTTGACGCAATAAACACGAACATGCTGATTCCGGGCATAACGGAATACTTTGAGAGAGTATAGCAAAGAAACAGTATCTGAATCAACGCAATAACCGTCAGCCAGAAATTCGGATGCGGGCAAATCATTTTGACGAGGGTTGAAAACATATAAAAGAATTTGTCTTTTTCATCAGGATTTGTCAGAATAGAAAAGAAATGACTAAAACTCGGTTCAGCATTATTGAAACTCGAAATATATGCATATGTGTCCGCAAAGCTTGTTCTCATACCGACAATGAAGATCAAAGGAATCAACGAACAAAAAAGAGAAACAAAAGTCGGTCTGACATACCGTTTTCCGTTTTCGATTCCCGTTTTTACGATAAACCACTTTTTCCAGGTGAGACCGACAAAGCCTGTCCACGCAAGAATACTCCAAAAAACAAGCACTTCGCCTCACCTGCCTTTCGTTTTACTTTTGCCTGCTAATTTTCAATCGGATATAGATATTTAACAGTACGCCGAACGGTATTGCAAGAACCGTCAGTAGTTTTTTCGGTGACTTTTTGAGAAAATGCCGCTCTTTTGCGAAAATGCACGAGGAGATATAATGAATTGCACCCGTCGCCGCTTCCGTAAAACTTTCAGCATATTGCATTCTCATGATTCTTGAATACATAAACCCTCGCGGACTTTGCTTATACTGCCGGAATATGCTCGCTCCCGAGCCGTCCGGCTGATACTCGACCCGGCAAAGCGGTTCGTCAAGCACACGCATTTCATAATCCTGATCAATCAGCGTATAAAGCGTACCCAGCGGCACAAGCTTTTCGCCCTCATATTCAGGGTACGGCGGATACTGATTGACAATATCCGTTCGAAGGACAAGCTTTTTGTCGCCGCTTCCGCCGTTACGGTAATAAGAGCTGAGCGTCGTCGTTTCAAGCCCTTTGGGGAAGCCCTTTCCGATGACGTTGCCGTCAAAGTCGGTATCATAGCCTAAAAGTCCGGCATATTTTTCGCTCCCCTTTTCGTTCCAGAAATCGAGGATTTTTTTAACTGCCTCTTCGCCGATCATATCGTCGGAATCAATGCAGGTATTCAGTTCGGTTTTTATGTTTTGGTAGGCAACGTTGTGCGCCGTATGCATACCGCCGTTTTTCTTGTAGATATATTCGATTTGAAAGCCGCAGTCCTCTTTCTGAAAGGATTCGACAAGCTCTTTTGTGTTATCCGTCGAGCCGTCGTCAACAATCAGCCAGATAAAGTCTTTACACGACTGTTCTTTCAGCGCTTCAAAGGCTCTCGGCAACGTATGCGCACG
>JALEYA010000220.1 GCA_022779945.1 Oscillospiraceae bacterium
ACCCCGGCATTGGTGTCACCATGCGACCGTATGAGATCTGCCTTGTTTAATCACCACCCGTTCAGAGGACTTGACAAAACGGAATTTCTGATGTACAATAGAATTAGAACATTTGTTCGGTTATAAGCCGTTGCTGAGTTCTGCACCGGCAACGGTCAGGACGGTGCCAAAGGTGCACCAACGAGAAATCGGAGCCGGAAAGAGCCGGAATCTGTCAACAAAGTCGACTTTGTTGACACTTTGTTGACAACTTTGTTGACGCCGTAAACCCTTATAAACAGAGGGCTCAAGGCACTTTGTCAACAAAGTCTACATAAATTCCCTATAAAGTGTTCAGAAAAAATAAAATAAATATAGGAAAACTTTGTTGACAATGTTGACAATTTTCCTCTTTTCGCTCTTTGCAGTTCTCTCTTTTTCGGGAAGCGAGGGCGAAAATAGCCTCAGTGAGACGGTGTGAATCCGGCAAAACAGCGGAAAACGGGGACTTTGTAAGACTTTGTAAGGGACTTTGTAAGACTTTGTAAGACTTTGTAAGGGACTTTGTAAGTGCGACAAACCCTTATGAATAAAGGGCTCACGGCACTTCGCTAACAAAGATTACAAAGATTTCCCATAAAGTCTTCAGAAAAAATAAAATAAGTTTCAGAAAACTTTGTTATGTTTGTAAGTTTGTAAGGCGGACTACGCTTCCGTCCGGCTTATTCTCTACCCCGTGTCCGTATATAACCGGTGTTAAAAATACAGCCTTTTGTAAAAATTCTTCCGACCCTCTTGACAAGTAAACGCTCGTTCACTATAATGTAAGTAAACGAGCGTTTACCTTTTTTTGCAGGAGTGTATTATACCATGACCGATACCAAAGAGAAAATACTGACCACCGCACTTCACCTGTTCGCCAAAGACGGTTATGAGGCGGTTTCGGTCAGCTTAATTGCCGGTGCGCTCGGCATGACAAAAGGAGCGCTGTATAAGCATTACAAAAACAAGCGGGATATTTTTGACCATATTGTGGAAAAAATGTACCGGATTGATGCCCAACGCTCCCGGCAATATGAAGTGCCCGAGGAAAAATACGAAACCGCGCCGTCGGCTTACGAAAACGTTTCCATAGAGAATATAAAAGAGTTCACGGTTGCGCAATTCCTCTTCTGGACAGAGGATCCGTTTGCGTCGGACTTTCGTAAAATGCTGACGCTGGAGCAGTACCGCAACGCCGAAGCGGCACAGTTGTACAGCGATTGCTTCGCCGCCGGTCCTGCCGCCTATATGGAGGATATTTTCCGTGAGATGATGAAAAACGGGGTATTGAAAGAAGCTGACCCAAAGCTGCTTTCTGTTGAGTTTTATGCGCCGTTTCCTTTGCTGATCGGTATGTCTGACCGCTCAGGCGACAAACAAACCGCTCTTTCTTTGCTCAACCGGCATATCGAGCGTTTTATTCAAGGCGCCGTCAAATAACGAAAGGAGAAACGATAATGAAATACAGAAGAAGCGAAAAATACAACACACCCGAATTACAGGCAAAAATTATGGGCCCGAACCCTGTCAAGCTGGAAGAAGAATTGCTGGACGGTCATCAGATTCCGCAGGGCAGCGTTGTCTGCGATTTAGGAAGCGGCCAAGGGCTGACAAGCGTATTTCTCGCCAAAGAGTACGGCTTTACCGTATATGCGGCGGATTTGTGGAGCGACCCGGAAGAAAACCGCAGGTTCTTCGATGAAATGGGGCTAAACCGGGATCAGATCATTCCCGTAAAAGCGGACGCCACCGACCTGCCGTTTGAAAAGGACTTTTTTGACGCGGTTGTCAGCACGGATTCATATAACTATTTCGGGCGGGACGAGCATTATCTTGACGACAAGCTCCTGCCGTTTGTGAAAAAAGGCGGCTATATCTATATTGCGATTCCCGGCATGAAAAAAGACTGTCATGACCACTTGCCCGAAGAGCTTTTGCTTTCCTGGACGCCCGAACAGCTTGATTATATGCACGACATTGACTATTGGACGAAAACGGTCGGCAAAAGCAAGAGTGCCGAAATCGTCCGTATCCGTGAAATGGAAAGCAACGAAGAAGTGTGGGCGGATTGGCTCAGGCAGGACAACGAATATGCCGTCGGCGACAGAAAAGCCATGGAGGCCGGCGGCGGAAAATACCTGAACTTCATTTCGATCGTACTGCGTAAGAAAGATACAGCCAAATAGCCGTCACAGAAAACGTCAATTTCAAAAACACAAGCCGCTTTTGCTGTTTTGCAGGCGGCTTGTTTGCGTATTAAGACCGTTTTATTCTTGTCTATCGGTCGGCTCAGCCCGATATTGCAGCATCTCTTCCGGGTTTTTCTGATGAACGAACGGAATGTTCAGGGAAACACAGACCTTATCCGTATTGGTCGCATCAATTGTCAGTGCGCCGGCGTGCATCAGGATTTTGCCGAATTGTTTCAGCTCTTCTCCGCAAAGATACAGCACCGGAAACTCCGCCGTAATGTACCCGCGTTCTTCTTTCGGCACGGCCGACGCCGTCATCAGCTGTGCGCCGTCCTCCTGCGATGCTTCGGAAAAGAAGGTGGCGGCTTCAAGAAAGCGCAGCGCCTGCGGAAGATTGATGATATAGTCCTCGTCCTTTCTGCGCCGGTACACCTGCTCAAGCTGTTTTCCGAGTGTCCGCAGATCCTCGTTCGGATCCTGAATCCCCGCCGTTCTGAAATCCTCCGCGCTAAAGTCGGGAAGCATTTCGTCAAAGTCCTTGTTGTTTGCGTTGTTTTCGAAGTTTTTGTTTTGCATAGTGTTACCTCACTTAAAAAATATTTGAGCATAAGCCCATAAGCAAACACACCGGTTTCCCGATGTGCTTAATACGGTCTTATGTTTGTTTTGGTTCTTTGTCTCTCCCCTCTATATGAGCGTTAGGGGGTAACCCGGTTTCTTTCCGGCTCGTTGAAGCAACTCTTTCGTATATAGAGCGTTGACTGTCCAGGTTCCTACTCTCTTATATATAGTCGTAGGGTGTAACCCCAAAAAACAGACAGACTGTGCCCCTATATAGAGTCGTGGGCGACAGCCTTTGTTTTCCGGGGTCTGTATGAAGTCTTTCTCCTATATGGTCGTAGCCGTACGGGTTTTGACTCCCTTATATATAGTCGTAGGGTATAACCTCAAAAAGCACACAGACTGTTCCCCAATATAGAGTCGTGAGCGATAGCCTTTGCTTTCCGGTGCCTGTGAGAAGTCCGTCTCCTATATAGAGCGTTGACCGATAGCTTCCCTATATAGAGTCGTAGGGTACAACCTCAAAAAGCAGGCAGACTATGCCCCTATATATGGTCGTGGACGACAGCCTTTGTTTTCCGATGCCTGTATGAAGTCCTTCTCCTATATAGAGCGTTGACCGATAGCTTCCCTATATATAAAAAAGCAGACAGGCTGTTCCCTATATATAGTCTTGGGGTGTAACCTTTGCTGTCCGGTAGCTGTGAAGCCTTTCTCTTATATAGTCATAGCCGTACGGGTTCCGCTCCCTTATATATAGTCTTAGGGGTCAACCTGCGGTTTTTTCGGTGTTTCGTCATACCGTACCCATTCTTTTCATATCAATCAATATACGGCACGGGAGGCGAACGAGGTGTTTTTTGTATTAAAAACGCAAGAGGGACAGGGCGGACTTAAAGGAAAGCTGCACGATTATTTCAATCCGCCCGAAATTACTGCCGAAAAAATAACGCCCGACGGCGGTCTTGCCTTTTACGTCGTGACGGCAAAGCTTTATCGGGGCATCATTCCGTGGAACTCCATTTCGGAAGTCTGCGGAAAGCTGCGGACAAAGGCAATCACCCAGAACGGAGCAGAGCCTGACCCCGAATCCGGAATCAGGCTCTTTCAACCCGAAATCTTTGCACAAAGGGTGCTTTTTAACTCTGCCGTCACGACCCTGTCGAAAATGCAGCTGGATCCGCATTCGGTCGAGCTTTGCTTTGTTGACGAAAACGCGGCGGTAACCGACATTGTATACAAGCTGAAGGATTTTGCCTGTCGGCTGAAGGTGATTACGAACTGCACGGGCATTTATGAGCAGATCGCAAAACAGCTTTTAAAAAACTTCGGGCTTTCGCTCGTCATCGGCAATCGGGTTGACGACAGCGTTCTGACAAGTACGGTTCTGATTTGCGCCGATCCGCTTCCCGTTCCGCTGACTTACGGCGGAATCCTGATTACAAACAAAAAACGACGGCTGATGAATGCCGCCGTGCTTTGCGGAAAGGAGCTTGCCCTTGCGCAAAAAATCCGGGACTTAATGCCCGAGGGTGTGGATGAGATGACGTTTGCCGGTGCGCTTTATGAGCTTTGCTGTGTGAAGGAACTGGAGAACACGGAGTATAAGAGCCTGCTTGGCAACAGCTGAAATAGAGAAGGGGCAGACGCATTCAGCGCAGAACAAAAAAATGCCCAAACAAAAACGGATGGTGCCATTTTTTCTTTTTTAACCGTTTTTCACCCGCTCGCGGCATCTATACAGCTTCGGGGTGAAGAAAACGGTTTCTGCATCTGAATGCGACAGCCCCTTTTTTGATCTTGCACAAAGCGAAGATGAAGATAAAAGGCGGCTGTGTGCGGCGAAGCCGCACGTTTGCCGCTGCCGCAGGCAGCGGCAAAAACAAAACCGCAAGGTTTTGTCAGCCGCCGTCCCGCCGCCGGATGAAGCTTGCCCGAAGCCGCCCGGCTTGCCACCGCTTATGATCTACAGACTTCCCTACACAGAAAAATTCATTCTGCGGGTAGAATCCTGCCGGCAGTACAGCGTAAACCCGCGACCACAATTACGCATTACGCATTACGAATTCCGCATTAAAAAATCCCGACGCCGAAGCGCCGGGATTTTGTTCACCACTGCATGGTGATTTCTTCTTTTTCGTATTGGCTTGGATACTTGTCCTGATAATAGTTTTCAAGCGAAACCGAAAGATCTCCGTCCTGGGTAAGGTTGATTACCGTACAGCCTCTCTGAGCGCCTTCTTTGTTCAGCTCGTTGTAAGCGAGGTAGTCGATGCTCATACCGTAGGTAAGACGGATTCCCTTGTATTCAAGCGAAGCGTTATTGACGTGGTCGTGACCGCAGAAGATACCCTTTGTTGAGCCAAGCTCAAGCATGGTTTCAAAAAGATTTTCGGGATAAATTCCACAATAGGACTTTTCGTCGTCCTCATGGTACCAACCGTCATAATATTTCACGTCTTCGGTGTCCTTGTAGCCGTTTGCCTTGAATTCGTTCCAGGCAATGCCGTATTCCTCAAGCGGAATGTGAAAGAAAGCAAGAGAAGTAAACATCGGGCAGTCCGGATCGATCGCCTTGTTCTTGGCGTCGATGGAAAGGACGGTGTCCTTGTACCACTGAATCTGATTCTCATGAATGTTGTCGTACTTCCACTGGATTCCGAGGATATCACCGTCGGTGTAATCGTGAGAGTCGAACATGAAGTAAGCGTTCTTGACGATTCCCTGTGAATTCTTAACCTTGATTACATGGTTGCCGTAACCGTCAACGTCCTTCGGACCTTCCTGATAAAGGGAATACTTGAGGCTCGGAGCGCCCCAGAGGTCAGAAATCTGCTGTCTTGTGTGGGTGCCGTAAAACTCGGAATCATGGTTGCCGAAGCAGACGGTGTAATAAACGCCGAGCTGTTCCATAAGAGTGATGAGCATCTTTGTGGAAATCTCATTGTTGAAAGTGCCTGCCTGGAACGGTACGGGATAAACCATATCACCCGTAAGAACAACAAGGTCGGGCTTTTCGGCTGTGAGCAAAGCGGCAACTGCGTTTAATGCCTTGGCGTCTCTCTTGACAGAAAGGAAACCGCCGCCGATATGAATATCGGTCAGCTGAACGACCTTCAGATCACGGTCGGTCGTAAAGGTCCAGCAGCCGTCCTCGTCAAGCTCGGGAACAAGCTGATTCTCGTACGAGACCGGATTAAATGACTTGGCTTTTTCGAAGTTATCGCCGTCAATGGCCATTGTTAATGATGAGAATGCAAGAGCGACAGCGGTAATGATGCTCATGAATCTCGAAAGAATTTTGAGTAAAAATGTTTGCATGACACTTCTCCTTTCAACCGTAAAATTGTAACTTTATCGGTCTTTTTGTTACATAATCTTAACATATTCCCGAAAAATAGTCAATAAAATATCCGGCGATTTTTTTATTAAAATTACTTTATATAAGCGTAAAAGCGTGAAACGTACCAACGGATCGATGCCTTAAAATCCTATATATCTGTTGACAATCCGGGGGGATTTTAGTAGAATTGTATTTAGTAAACTATGCCCTTTTATACTACGCATGAAAGAAAGGAAGAAAACATGAAGTACATCTGGGAAAATCCCGAAATCATCAAGGAAAACAAAGAGGACGGTCATGTGCTTGCCCTTTGCTACGATTCACCGGAGGAAGCGGTAGAGAGAAAGGCATCGCCCTATAAAGTTTCCCTGAACGGAACATGGAAGTTTCTTTGGCAGACCGGTGTTCCGAACGTAAACGAGGAATATACATACGAGAATTTCGACGACAGCGCATGGGAGGATATTACCGTTCCCGGTGTGTGGCAGTTTCAGAAGGACTACACAAACCCGTGGTATTACGCAAACTCTTTCCCGAACTGTATCTGCGTGGACGAAAAGAAAATTCCCTCCATCGACGTAAAGGGTCAGGAAATCGGCGTTCACAGGACAAGCTTCACCGTTCCCGAAAAGTGGGACGGCAGAGAGATCTTCCTGCACTTCGGCTCGGTCAAGTCCGGTCTTGAGGTTTTCGTCAACGGTCAGCGTGTCGGTTACTCGCAGGGCTCGTTCACACCGCATGAATTTGACGTCACCAAGTACGTCAAGCCCGGCGAAAATCAGCTTACCGCTATCGTTTACCGCTATACGGACGGCACGTATCTTGAGGATCAGGATATGTGGTCGCTTTGCGGTATTTACCGTGAGGTATACATTTATTCCGAGCCGAAGGCCGCCGCTCTGCGTGACCTTTACGTTGTCACCGACCTTGTCAACGATTACACCGACTCCGACCTTACCGTTGAAGCGTTTATCCGGGACTATACGGATGCCGGCAAGGGCGCCGAAATCGAAGCGAGCCTTTTACGGAACGGAGAAACCATCGAAATCGGCAAAACCGACATCCTCACAAGAAACGGCGAAAACAAGGTCGTTTTCAAAAAGCGCATTGAAAAGCCTGCACTCTGGTCAAGCGAAAAGCCGAATCTGTATTCGCTTCTTTTAAAAATCACCTGCGAGGGAATCACGACCTACAAGTCCATCCGCATAGGCTTCCGGCAGGTCGAAATCGTCGGCGAAAAGATTCTTGTCAACGGTCAGCCGCTTCTCATCCGCGGTACGAACCGTCATGACTTTGACCCCGACACCGGCTGGGCAGTCCCCGACGAGCGGTATATTCAGGACTTCGACATCATGAAGCAGAACAATATCAACTCGATCCGTACCAGCCACTACCCGAACGACCCGAGATTTTATGACCTTTGCGACGAGTACGGCTTCTGGGTCATGGATGAATGTGACCTTGAGACCCACGGCGTCAGAAGAAAGAACGTCCCCGGCGACAACCCGATGTGGACCAAAGCGGTCGTTGACCGTATGGAAAGAATGGTTCTTCGTGACCGCAACCATGCCTGCGTCTTTATGTGGAGTCTCGGTAACGAAGCCGGTGACGGCAGCAACTTCATGAAAATGAAGCAGGCGGCTTTAGCTCTTGACAAAACAAGACAGTTCCATTACGAAGGAGACTTTGACTTTACCAAGAGTGACGTTATCAGCCGTATGTACCCGACCGAGGATATGGTCGAAAAGCTCGGTAAAAGAGAGCCGATTTCGATCACCTGGTTTGACAATATTGCAAACGCACTTGCCGCCGACAGCAAACCCATCAAAAAAGAATGGTACACCAAGCCCGTTGTTTTCTGTGAATATGCCCACGCGATGGAAAACAGCCTCGGCAACTTCCAGGAGTACATGGACGCATTCGAAAAGTACGACAACCTTTGCGGCGGCTATATCTGGGACTTCGTTGACCAGGCGATCCACAAAAAGGGCAGCAACGGCGAGGACATCTGGCTGTACGGTACGGACTTCAACGAAAAAGAGCATTGGTTCGCACCTCCCTACAACACCTGCGCCATTGTCGGAAGCAACACCTACTTCAACGCAAACGGCATCATCGCCGCCGACCGTAAGGTTCACCCGTCGATTTACGAAGTCAAGAAGGTCTATGCCGAAATGAAAGTGGAGGCAAGAGACGCGGCAAAGGGTGAATTTACCGTCAGGAACAAACAGCTGTTCTCCGACCTGTCGGCATTCGACTTGGTTTATGACATCAAGGAAGACGGCGTAACGATCAAGACCGGCAAGGTGCCCGCAAAAGAATACAAAAAGGTGGCTCCGCTTTCGCAGAAAGACTTCACGATAGATTACGGCTTCGAAACCATGCCCGAGGGCGAAGTTACGATTCTTTTCTCGTTCAAGCGCAAAGAGGACTGCCGCTTTGCCAAAAAAGGCTTTGAGCAGGCCTGGGATCAGTACATCATCAAGTCCGCCGACAAAAAGACCGCAGACGACTCCGAAGGCAACGTCAACATCACAGGAGACGAAAAATTCTTCACCGTAAGCGGTGAAAACTTCAGCTATACCTTCCGGAACGGTATGCCCGTATCGCTCCAGAAGGACGGCACGGAATATCTCAAAGCTTCCTTCAAGCCGAATTTCTACCGTGCACTGACGGACAACGACATTGACTTTTTGAACTTTGTTCCGCCGCTGATTCCCGTTCATCCGCTTTATCAGTGGAAGCGTTCAACGGATATGGCAAAAACAAAAGCCACCTTTGTCCATAAATTCAGAAAGAGCGCCTATATTGAAACAAGAGTTTCGACAATCGGCGTCAAGGACGCAAAAATCACCTATACCGTTCACCCCGACGGAAAGATCGACGTCACCTACAAGTGCAAGGCAACGCTTGATATGCTTCGTTTCGGTCTCAAGTTCACCATGCCGAAGAAGTTTGACACTGTTACCTGGTACGGCAGAGGACCGCACGAGACCTACTGTGACCGTAAGACGGGCGGCAAGCTGGCTGTCCACTCGATGAGCGTCAGCGACCTTGAGCACCACTATATGCGTCCGCAGGAAAACGGACAGAGAACCGACGTCCGTACTCTTGAGGTTCTCGACAAGGACGGTAAGGGTCTTAAACTGACGGCAACCGGCGACACGCCGTTCTGCTTCACCTGTCACCACTACACGGTTGACGAGCTTGACAGAGCCGAGCACATTCACGAGCTTCACGAAAGAGATATCACCGAAGTCTGCATTGACCTGATGCAAAGAGGTGTCGGCGGAGATACGCCGGGCAACGCCTGCTTACGCGATCCGTACATCATGCACAAGGGCACGGAGTATGCGTTCAGCTTTACGGTTGAGACGAAATAAAATTCACCGCTCCCCTCGCCTGACCGAAAAATCAAAAACAGCATGAAAAATCCGAGATTCACGGTTAATGTGAGTCTCGGATTGTTATTATAGAAAAATTTAAAGTTGACGAACACAGTCCGTCAGTCTGCCCGATCACCAACACCGAACAAACACGAGGAACCGCCGTACGTCAAACATCTTGCACACCGGCGAAAAACAGTTGCCGCTGATATCCGAAAAAGACCCCCGAAGAATGTCGCTCGTTTGAGAGAGCTGATTCTTCGGGGGTTACGCTTAAATCAGATATTTACACCACAGGGCGTTATTGAATTCTATCAATAATGAGCCTGACCGCAAGCGCAGACTTTATTGGTTCCGAAAAGCTTATAGAAGAAGCGCAGAATCTTCCATATAAAGCCCATGAAGCCGGTTTTATGACAGTTGCAGGAACAATCCTCGCCCGTGTCGTCTTTCGTCATCGTAATGCCGCAATCGTCGCAGAGACCGTCCGCATTTGCATCGTGATGTCCCGTTGCCGAAATAACTTCGTGACCGCTGATGTATTGCTTGCAATCGGGGCAATAAACACCAGAGGTAAATCCGCTTTCCGTACAGGAAGCAGACACTTCTTTCGTTTCATACCGGTTCGGATGATTGGTTGCAGGAAGGATCTTTGTCTGTTTGTCGCCACAAACCTCGCAGATTGAGGTTTCACTACCGTTTTGCGTGCAGGTTGCCGGAACGGTTGTTGTCTTGTATGTATGCGAGGTCTTTACAATGGGTTCGGTGCCGATCACCTCACCGCAGACCGTGCAGGTATAGGTCTTTTCGCCCTCTGCGCTGCAAGTCGGCTGTTTCGTAATAACGCCGCCATCGCTTGTGTGGCCGGTTGAAGGGTCAATGACATAGGTGCTGTAATCACAGTTCAGGCACTTTTCATACGCTTTGTAGCCGTCCTCGGTGCAGGTAGGATTCTTTGCGGCAATGGTTACCGTCCGGTGCGCCGTCGGAGCAATTGTGATGCTTTCTTTTACGACTTCACCGCAAATTGAGCACTTTTTCTCGGCTGTTTTTCCTTCGCTTGTGCAGGTTGCCGCAACAGCAGGTGAGGAAATATATTCCTCGTGGTCACAGCCTTTGACATCGGTCTTTCGGCTTTCTTTTGCGCCGCAGAACGCACAGGTGCGGACTTCAAGACCGTTATGGGTGTCGTCCGATGTGACGACGGTCTGCCACTGCCCATAATTGTGCTCGGTGTTCGCCGCAGAAAGAGCGTTGCCCATTGCCGTCCGGATATTGTTGATTGTCACACATTCCCAATCGACAAAGGCACCCTCGTGCGAATTCCAGATTTTATTGATCCCGTCGGATTTGTACTTTGTAAGGAATTTATTGAGATAGGTTGTGTACTCGTCTTCGCCCAAAAACTCCTTGACAAGCTGAAGATAATCAAAGTCGTCCATACCGCTTGCGATATGCTTCAGGCGAAGAGACGCAATCGGAGTCGCCGGGTCAAGACCAAGTGAAGCTCCCGAGTAGACGAAGATACCGTCGCCGTTGCCGGTTGAGGGGTAAGACTTGCCCGGTACGGAA
>JALEYA010000228.1 GCA_022779945.1 Oscillospiraceae bacterium
TAAGTCAAAAGAGGTGTATATTATGAGACTGCTTAACAGTGCCGAAATGAAGCAGGTAGAACAGTTTACCGCAAAATACGGTCTCAGCTACCAGAGAATGATGGAAAATGCCGGCTCTGCCTGTACAAGGAATATCCGCAATATTATCGAAAAAGGAACGACCAGAAGAAGGAACGTAGTCGTTGTCTGCGGTAAAGGCAACAACGGCGGCGACGGCTTTGTCATCGCAAGAAAGTTCGCCGAAAACGGATACAATGTCTGCGCCGTTCTCGCCTGCGGCTATCCGACAAGCCAGGAAGCGATTTATATGTATAAAATGATGGTCGATCTGTCTATTCCGACCGTATGGTACGAAGCCGACCGCCTCAAAGCCATCCAGACCGTCAAATGCGCCGACGTTATTGTTGATGCGATTTTCGGCTTCAGTTTTTACGGCAATCTGAGTCCCGATATTGCCGACCTGATCGACGAAATGTCAAATGCGGACGGGATCAAGTTTGCCGTCGATGTCCCGAGCGGCGTATACTGCGACAGCGGCTTTATGGACGAACACTGTTTTAAATCCGATTACACAATTGCCATCTCTGCTCTCAAGCCGGCGCATATCATTCACCCGGCGGCGGACTGCTGCGGCGATATCATCATCGCAAACATCGGAATCCCTGAGGACAGCTATAAGCTGATTAACAACTCCATGTACACGTTCAGCAAAACCGAGGTTTCCTATCATCTTCCGAAAAGAAGCTCAACCGCCAACAAGGGCGATTTCGGTCATGTGCTTTCCATCTGCGGAAGCCGGAATATGCCCGGTGCTCCCGTCCTTGCGGCTTCGGCGGCTCTTCGTTCCGGTGCCGGTCTTGTAACCGCCGCCTTCCCAGAAAGCATCTATACTCCGATGGCATTGAAGCTGACCGAAGCGTTGCTGATGCCGCTTCAAGAAAACAGTCAGGGCACGCTCAGCGCCGACTGCCTTGATACGCTTTTGCCCGCGCTTTCAAAGTACAGCGCCGTTTTAGTCGGCTGCGGTCTCGGTGTCAATGACGACACAAGGGAAATCGTCAGGCAGATCATCCGAAATGTAAAAGTTCCGCTGATCATTGACGCGGACGTAATAAACATCATCGCTTCCGACATAGATATATTAAAGGAAGCGGCAGGACCCGTCATACTGACACCCCATCCGAAAGAGATGTCACGACTTACGGGAATCCCGACCGAAATGATACAAGCCGACCGCATCAAAATCGCCGGAAGTTTTGCGAACACATATAACGTCGCCCTCGTCCTCAAAGGAGCCAATACGGTTGTCGCCGTCGGCGGTGAAAACGACGTTTATGTCAATTCGTCCGGTAACTGCGGACTTGCCAAAGGCGGAAGCGGAGACGCTCTTGCCGGTATCATTGCGTCACTTGCCGCACAGGGCTTAAAGCTGAAAGATGCGGCTGCCGTCGGCGTCTATATCCACGGACATTCGGCCGATACCGTCGCCGAACAGCATTCGAAAACGGGAATGCTTCCGAGCGACGTTATCGAGAACCTCAAAGATGTGTTCGCCGATTTCGAATAAAGCACTTGCACAGGGCTGTCGCATTCAGCGCAGAGAAAAAAGAAAAAAACTAAGACGAAAAACAAAGATAGAGTTTTTTCTTTTTTAACCGTCTTTTCAGCCACTCGCGGTATCTATAACTGCGTTGGGTGAAAAAAACGGTTTCTGCCTCGAAATGCGGCAGCCTCTTTTTATTTTTGGTGATTTGCAGGTGGTTTTATGAAGAAGATCTGGATTGCTTTGATTCCGGTTATGCTTACCTTCGTGTTTTTCGCTTGCTCCGATAAAAGCGAAACATTTACCGTCGAGCCATTTGAAGCGACGGTTGAGGCTGAAAGCGGTGACGCCGTCATGACGGGAAAGCTCAGATATGCCTCCCCTTCCGCCGTAAGCTTAACCATTATCAAGCCCGAGAATATTAAAAACCTGACTTTTGCAACGCAGGACGGAAGCGACTACATTGTAATCGGTTCAATGAGATCCGCAAGCGTTCCGAGCAGCACCTTTCCGACCGAAAAAAACGTATTTGAAAATCTTTTCAAGGCAATGCAGGCTTTACAAAACGGACTGACCGCCAAAAAAGGCGGAACCGAAAAAATCAACTGTGATTATGCGTACGGAAAGTGTATGATTACCGTTAACACCGACACAAACCGTATTGAATGCATCGACGCGGGCAGATTCAAATATAAATTTCATTACGAATAAAGAATTGACTATAACAGAAGAATTCTGTCCAAAATAAAAGCACGGATTCTATAAAAACACGAAAGGAAGCAAAAAAAGCGGCGAGGCTTTTGCAGCTGCTTTTTTTGTTACAGATAAAAAAATGCCGGCTTTTATTATCAGAACCTTTATCGTATATTTCGTTGTCATCATCAGCGTCCGCTTCATGGGCAAACGACAGATCGGAGAACTGCAGCCCGCCGAGCTGGTCATCACCATTCTCATGTCCGAAATTGCGTCGATGCCGCTTCAGGACGGCGACTGTGCCCTTCTGACAAGCATTGTCGGAATTTTACTGTTGGCTTCGCTCGAAGTGCTCTTCTCCTGCCTTGCGCTCAAATCCGGACGGTTCCGGACGCTATTTCAGGGACACAGCGTTCTGATTATCGAAAAAGGAAGGCTTATACAGGAAAACATGAAGCTGATCCGTTACAGCACCGATGATCTTTTGCAGATGCTCAGACAAAAGGATATCTTCGACTTAGAGGACGTTGCCTATGCGTATGTTGAAACCAACGGTTCGGTCAGTGTGATGCTTAAATCGAATCGCAGCACGGTGACGGCGGAAGATTTAGGAATCAAAAAAGAAGCAGCCGCTCTCCCCTGCCTTGTTGTCAGCGACGGAAAAATCGTGGAAAGAGAATTTGATCTATGCAAAATGAGCCGGCAGAAGCTGCAGCGCATTCTTGACGAAAAGAAGCTGAAGCTTCAGGATATTCTGCTTATGACCGCGGATTCTGCCGGAAAAACGACCGTCATAGTAAAGGAGAGTAAAAAATGAAACGATTTGTTTTTGCTCTCGCCGCTATTGTTCTTTGCATCACGGCCGCTCTTTTTTGCGTAAAAACGGTCAGAAGGCAAATTCAACCGATACGGGAATGCGTAGAAGCTGCCCTGTCTTCCTTCACCGCCGGAAACGGCTCTCAAAGCGTTCGGCATGTCAAGAAAGCCGTTCAGCTTTTTGAAAACGCAGAAAAAAAACTCACTTTGTTTATCGGCACGGAAAACAGTGACACGCTGAAAAAAGATTTAGGGATTCTTCTGAAGCTTTCCAAGCAGAAAGACAAAGCACTGTTCTGCGAAAAAGCGGAAGAATGTCTTGAAGAAATAAAGGACATTGAAGAAAAACAAAAGTTGAGTTTAACCAATATATTGTAATCAAATATACTTGACGTTTAAATTTAAATGTGCTATACTTGGTCACAAGGAAGGAGGTTGAATAAAAGTGAATGTAAACAACCTTTTTTGGGTGTGGATCGCACTCGCCGTGATTTTCGGTGTAGTGGAAGCGGCAACCGCGCAGATAGTAACCATCTGGTTCGCTGTCGGTTCTGTCGGGGCACTGATTGCAAACGTTGTCGGAGCCGGTACAACCATTCAGCTTGTCGTTTTCGTCGCTGTCTCCATACTCACACTGATTATCGCGCGGCCGTACCTGAAAAAGTTCACAAGAACCGAAATGCAGCGGACAAACGCTGACCGATGTATCGGGGAAACGGCAATTGTCACCGAGGAAATCAACAACACCCAAGGCACAGGCCAGGTAAAAGTCGGCGGCAACATCTGGACAGCAAGAAGCCTCGACTCAGCCATAATCCCTGCTGACGAAAAAGTCATCGTTGAAAAAATCGAAGGGGTAAAGCTGATCGTCAGCGAAAAAGTCAAAGCCGAAAGTAAATAAAATTTATTTTATCAGGAGGAATAAAAATGTTAAAGTATGTACTTATCGCACTGGTTCTGATTGCAGTCATCATCATCGCACTGAACATCAAAATCGTTCCGCAGTCCAAGGCGTATGTTATCGAAAGACTCGGCACTTACCGGGCAACGTGGCAGACCGGACTTCATGTCAAGCTTCCGATCTTTGAGCGTGTTGCCAAAATCGTCTCTTTAAAAGAGCAGGTTGTTGACTTTGCTCCGCAGCCGGTTATCACAAAGGATAACGTCACCATGCAGATCGACACCGTTGTGTTCTTCCAGATCACGGATCCGAAGTTATACTGCTACGGCGTTGAAAGACCGCTTTCCGCTATCGAAAACCTCACCGCAACAACGCTTCGTAACATCATCGGTGAGCTTGAGCTTGACCACACCCTCACCTCCCGTGACACGATCAACTCCAAAATCAGAGGTATTCTTGACGAAGCGACCGACCCGTGGGGCATCAAGGTCAACCGCGTTGAGCTGAAAAACATTCTTCCCCCGCGTGAGATTCAGGACGCCATGGAAAAGCAGATGAAAGCCGAACGCGAAAGAAGAGAAGCCATTCTTCGCGCCGAGGGTGACAAGGAAAGTAAGATTCTTGTAGCACAAGGCCAGAAGGAAGCCAAAATTCTTGCCGCACAGGCAGACAAGGAAGCCGCTATTCTTCAGGCTGACGCTGTCAGAGAACGCAAAATCCGTGAAGCCGACGGTGAAGCCCAGGCGATCATCGCCATCCAGAAGGCAGAAGCCGAAGGTATCCGTCTTATCAACGAAGCCAAGCCGTCGAACGCTGTTGTTGCCCTTCGCAGCCTTGATTCACTTGAAAAAGTCGCCGACGGTCAGTCCACAAAGATCATCATTCCGTCGGAAATTCAGTCACTCGCCGGTCTTGCGACGGGTATCAAGGAGCTTATCAAAGAATAGACAAAAAAGAGTAACTCAAAATAACCCGGCGTACCGGCAAATAGAATTAACCCCCCCCTGAGAAATTTCTCTCAAACGAGCGATATTCTCCGGGGGTTAATTCTATGTGCCGGGACGAGGGGTTATTTGGGGGTTACAAACCGCTAGTTCCTGTTGAGCGACCGTTAGTTTCTTTTGTATTGATATTCATGTTTTGTTTGTGATAATCTATACAGAGTAATAAATGAAATTTTTTCAATGCACATTGACGAATAAAAACAAAAAATGATTTATAGTTTGGGGGAGTTATAAATGCTCAAAAAGATTTGTGCTGTTTTGCTTTCCTGTGCGACAGTTCTTGTTGTGACATCAGGATGTTCAAAAGAAAACGGTAATGAAACCAGCGTAAATGTCTTGGCAGATTCAACCGTCAGTGCAGACTGTATCGGAACCAAAGAGCAGGCAGATGTTTCTACTTCGGAAAACGATGAGGACATATTGGCTGAAGGGACATCAAAAAATTCTTTTGCTGATCAGGAACCCGAAACTGACGAAAACGCAAGAAGCCAATCCGAAAGGATGACAGACAATGATGTGTCTGCGGTGGAAAATCCTTCGGCCGCAAAAACGGAAAAAATGACGAAAGCGGTGAACGCGCCGGAAGCGAAGGACACTTTTACCGTAACCTTTAAGAATTATAACGGAACGGTTCTGAAAACCGAAACCGTCGAAAAAGGAAAGTCAGCCGTTGCACCGGAACCGCCCCAGAGAGACGGATATATATTCGCAAAATGGGATACGGACTACGAAAATGTCAGAGTGGATATTGTTGTTACCGCAGTTTATCAAAAAATCACCGAACCGACATTGATTGTTAAAAATGCTGAGGGAAAACCGGGTGATAAGGTGAGCGTTGCCGTGTCGGTTATGAATAATCCGGGATTGTTGGGACTGATGCTGAATGTTGTTTATGACGACAGTGTTCTGAAGCTTACAAAAGTGGAGAGCGGATCGACAATGGACGGATACACATTCACCTCTGCGAAAAATCTGAAAAGCGGCTGCAACGCTTTGTGGAACATAAATGATGTGCCGTCAAAGCTTTCGGACGGAGAAGTCATGATTCTTCATTTTGAAATTCCCAAAAAGGCGAAAAGCGGCGCATATACCGTTCACTTATCAAGCTATGACGGTGCGTTTGACGAAGAGTATAATCCTGTTGCCTTCGACATCATCGACGGCGCAGTCATTATAAAATAAAAAGGAGGAACAAAACCTATGAAAAAAGTAATCTCACTGATTCTGACAGTATTGATGCTGTTTACCGTTCTGCCGATGTCAACGTTTGCAGAAGAAGTAAATGCACCAAAAATTTCTGTCGAATCAACAGATGCAATTCCCGGGGAAACCTTTGATGTTAATGTCCGAATTAATAACAACCCCGGACTTGTAATGGCTGAATTGAAAGTTGAATTTGGTTCGGCTCTGACGCTTATTGCTGCAGAGAGCAAAGATGCAATGCCCGATTCGATTTTCAGTTTTACTCCGCCGGGAAAGCTGGCAAACGGAGGGGTAATTACCGGGGCAGCCAATTTCACCTGGTATGTCAACACAATCAGTGACTCGAATATCCGTAACGGAGTCATGCTCAAATTGACATTCACGCTTTCCGATACAGCACAGGAAGGTGAAGTTTACGATATCAAAGTCAGTTCGACGGACGGCTTGGGAGATCGCGATCTTAATCTTTACAGTGCTTCAACGTCCGGTCGTGTAACGGTTGTGAATTATACGCCGGGAGACGTCAATGACGACAAAAGAATTACCATGCTTGATGTTGTTTTGCTCAGTCGTTATATTGCCGATGGCGGAAAGACTGATCCCGACGGCTATAATGTTTCAATAAACAAGAAGGCCGGTAATGTAAACGATGACGGAAGAATCAATATGCTTGATGTTGTCTTGATAAGTCGTTACATTGCTGATGGCTGTCTAACGGATCCGGAGGGATACAATATAAAACTTATTCCGGAATCGATAGCCTGTACGCATAATCTTCAGAAATACGAAGCGAACGAAGCAACCTGTACCAAAGACGGTAACGATGCTTATTGGTATTGCAGCAAATGTCACAGCTATTTCAGCGATGAAAACGGTACGGTAAAAATTGACCTTAGTGATACGGTAATCGATGCATTGGGTCATGATCCTATTGTAATTCCCGATGTTCCGGCAACCCCCGATTCCGCGGGTTCTCAGGGTGGAACCAAGTGTAGCCGCTGCGGCATAACCTTGATTGAACCGACACCCATCCCGCCGATTGAAGTCAATGAGTATCAGGTTATTTACGATGTAATCGGTAACATGAAGAGTGACGATTATCTCAAAGCACAGAGCATTGAAAATCCGAAACAGGTCAAGTTTACTTCAGAAGCCGGTATTGAAAGACTGGAAGGTCTTGAGATTGCCGGTTATACCTTCGATTATTGGTGTGATGACGACGGAAACAAGGTCGTTAAAATTCCGAAGGGCACCGAAGAAAATGTTTATCTTTCTGCCCATTGGACGCTGAATACCTATCAGATACAGTTTGATTCACCCGATGTGCCGATGGAATCTGTTACATATTCCGTTAACACCGGAAAAACACTGACCAATGCCGAATGGTACGGTTATACTTTCGTCGGCTGGTCGAATGATGACGGTTTTATCGTTAACAGAATCAAGCCCGGAACCACCGGAAACATT
>JALEYA010000243.1 GCA_022779945.1 Oscillospiraceae bacterium
ACACCGGAAAACAGCGAAAACATCAAGAACCTCGTTGAGGGACTCCTGAAGGATGTAAACCTTGACGAAAACATCAAGAATATCGTTAACGACATTCTCAACGACCCGAACGCAATCAAGAACCTTGTTGCCTCTGTCGTACTGATCCTCACCGGCTCCTACGACGTCAATGTACTCGACTACGTTTACAAGTTCCTCGGCGCTGTTGACTTCAACAACATCGACGGCCTCGACGATGCAATCGTAAGTCTTGACAAGGTACTCAACAAGGCAGCTCCGGTAGTCATCACCATGCTTGCAGACACCTCGAAGCCTGAAAATGAGTGGACACTCCTCGAGAAGATTGCCAAGGGCATCGAAGGTAAGGCAGACGCAGACCTGAGTGATATCGTAGATTATCTCCTCGGCTCGATGGTCTTCACCGACGATCTGATGGCAACCATCACAAGCGCACTTGTTAAGGCTCTCGGCGGCTTCCTGACCGCAGACCTTGCCAATACGCTTAACAGTCTCCTCGGCGTAAACCTTGCTCCGACTGCATTCGCAGCGGCAACAGGCAACGCACAGCTTATCGCTTATGTAAACGTTACTCCGGCTGACGAAACAGCAGGCGTAACATGGGCAGACGTTCTTGCGGCTCACTGCCATGAGACAGGCGACGTCGACGAAAACGGCGAAGCAATCATCGCTATCGATCCGGTATTCACCGGCGTTGACAGCAAGGATGCATTCGTAAGCACTGTTCTCGATCTCCTCAAACCGCTTGAAAGCGTTCTCGCCTTCCTGCTCACCGGTAAGGATCTCACAATCAGCGTTGACGAATCCACAAGTCTCAGTCTCAAGGGCGGCAACGCTTATGAAACGGCACTTGTACCGCTGATTATCACAGGCCTCGGCCTTAAGGATCTCGGTGTAGCAAAGAAAGACGCAGCTTCCGCGAACCAGGCAGTTGAAAACGTTCTCGATTATGTATTCGCACTCGTTGACAACGTATGCGCGGCTCCGTTCACGACGATCCTTACGGTTGTCGGCAACCTGAGCTTCTTCATCGCAAACAACGACGTCGAAGTAGCAATCCAGAATCTCATCGCGCCTGTACTCGGTATCCTCGACGCACTCGAAGGCGTCATCTCCAGAGACCAGATCGACGGACTGCTTAAGGGCTTCATCGGTATGGGTCTGAGCGACATCATCGGCATCGCAGGCAACAAGGGCGAAGCTCTTGTCAACCTGATCAACGATCTTCTGAGCAAGATCGAGATTAAGGACGCTGAGACCGGCGAAACCGTATATGTCATCAAGGCTCTCCCGACCAACTTCTTCGAAGAACTTGCCAAGGCGGCCGTCAAGATCGACGCACCGACCGGTACACTTACCGTTGGTCAGGATGTCACCAAGTGGCACGTTGAAAACGGCGACACGCTGATGTATGTCCTTGATACCGTTCTGACAAGAGACTTCCTGAACATCCTTTGCACAACCCTTAAGCTCGACACGACCTCGACTGTCGGAGAAATCATTCTCTCACTCGGCGGCAAGAGCGAAGACGTTGCAAAGATCCTCATCAAGCTTCTTAAGAAGTATCTCGTCGAGTACAAGGTTTATACACAGCCGCAGCTCGAAAAGATCGAAGTAACCTATTCAAGCGCTAAGTCACATGAGCAGCTCAGCGACGCTCTCATGAACCTTGACTCCATTATCCCGGTTGTTCTTGGCTTCATCGGCGACGGCAGCAACTCCAGCCTTAAGGACATCGTTTATCCGCTGTTTGTTAAGGATGACATTGCAAACCTGCTTGTCTCCTCGATCGCGAAGCTTCTCTCCGGACTTCCGGCAGAAACAATTGATCAGGTCATCGGTTATGTACATGAACTTACCAACCTGACCGACCTTGATATCAACCCGCAGGCCTTCACGGCAACTAAGTTCGGCTCGAAGCTTGCTGACTATATCGGCACAGCCAAGACCTGGAACGAAGTATGGCTCGCACACAGTGAAGAAACCGGCGAAACCGACGAAAACGGCAACGCTGTAAGACAGGCAACAGCCTACGATTGGGGCATCACCTCCACCGCAGACCTTGTCAACCTTGTCTGTGATATGCTTCTCCCGCTCGACGGCGTTCTGGCTCTCCTTCTCATGGGCGGTACAGACAGAGCAACCTTCGAAAAGACCGGCGTACACAACGGCAGCAAGATTACGGCATTTGACGAAATCAACGTTATCGGCGGTAACGGCTACAACTACGCTATCATTCCGGTACTGGAACTTCTCGGCATCAACGCCAAGACTCAGGCTGAATATGAAGCATACGTTGCAGCAAACCACGGCAGCACACTCAAGTACATCCTTGACGCTGTCTTCACAAAGGTCGATGAAATTCTCGATCAGCCGATCGCAAACGTACTGAGTATCCTTGCAAACCTCTGCTACGTAGTCGGCAACGATAACCTCGAAACGATCGTACAGAACCTCATCGCTCCTGTAAACAACCTTCTCGAAGCTGTTGACCCGATCTTCCCGATCGCTATCAACGTAAACCTCGGCAACATCGGCACCGACAAGGCGATTGCAGAAACCTACATCGGCAAGTCGCACGCTGGCGTTGACGCAGGCGTACAGATCACCGTTAAGGGCAGTGACCTTGCAGTACTTCTTAACAATGTACTTTCCGGTATCGTCATTAACGGCAAGCCGCTCGGCATCTCTCTCGAGCTTGACTGGCTCAAGCTTGCAGCAACCGCAGCAGCCAACAACGACGGCGACAAGTATATCGACATGACCGGCTCCTCCATGAGCACGAAGTACGATATCTACAACGGCGCTGACTATCAGAACGTTGTCGGAGATCCGGCAGACACCTTCGTAACCCTTATCAAGCTTATCCTTACGCAGGAGAACTACGAGAAGCTTCTTGAAGTTCTCGGTAAGCCCGACGGATTCGGTGAACCGCTTGATTCGCTCATTGAGCAGATCATCGAAGATCCGACCAAGCTTATCGATATCATCGTTGATCTCATCGGCGGCGGTGAAGTATCCTACATCCCCGTACAGAACAGACCGATCAATCTCAAGAAGTTCGATTACTCGACATACCTGATGCTTACAGAATCCAATGCTGACATCATCGCAAACAACCTCGACGATCTCATCATAAAGATTCTCGCAAAGACCGACTTCGGTTCGCTCAAGGGTCTCCTCGGACAGAAGTACATCAACAATGCGACGATCAACCTTCTTCTTGATAAGCTTGTACCGCTTCTTGGCGGAAGCACGGTTGCTAACATTCTTAACGTTGTTAAGAGCATGAGCACCGAAGAAACAGACCTTGACTTCACCGTTCAGGGCTACTACACGAAGTTCATCGATAACTACGATTACTACACCGATACTTCCAAGTATCAGGCAGGCAACGTATTCCTGAACAACGGCGCTGCCCTTCTTAAGGCTGCAGCCGAGAAGGAAGGCGGAACATGGGCTGATGTCGGTTCCTTCGCAGGTACTGATTGGGGCTTCAAGGACGGCGACATCCAGGGCTTCCTGAGAGTTCTCACCGACGTTCTGACTCCGCTCAATTCCGTACTTGAACTTCTCCTCATGGGCGAAGGCAAGACACTCAACATTCTTGACATCGTCAAGATCGGCGGTGGCAACGGCTACGATTACGGCATTATCCCGATTCTCGAAGCCTTCGGTCTCACCGCAGAAGAAGTTCTTACCTATAACGAGTACAAGGCACTTTGTGAAAAGGATCACACGCAGGTAATCGGTTATATCCTTACCAAGATCGGCGTATTTGCTGAAAGACTTCTCGACAGACCTGTTGACATTCTTACAACAATACTTCCGAACGTTGCGTACTTCATTTCCAACGAAGGCGTATACCTTGCCGTAAGAAATATTGTCGCTCCTGTATTCTCGATCCTTGAGCTTGTCGGAAACGCTTATAACATTGACTTCGTAAGTACGCTCAATGTTTCCAAGCTTCTCCACAACATCAACATCAATATCCAGGTACTCGGTCAGAAGTACGGCTTCAAGATTCCTGAAATTGACTTCTATAAGCTTGCTCAGCAGGGCGGCACTTCGACGAAGGAAATTGCGACCTCACGTTCGTACTCCGCAAACTCCTTCACGAAGCCGACAGATCCGTTCCCGTACATCAATGATTACGGTACCGGCAAGTATGACGGTTGGACCAACAAGTCAACGCAGACCTTCATCGTATCCGATAAGGGCGACACGCTGACACTTGTCCTGACCTGGGCTCTTGAAATGTTCGGTGACGCTCACAACCGTGAAGCACTCGTCAACTGGCTTGCTGATGTATTCATGCTTCAGAGCGGTGCAAAGCAGACCGTAGCTTACGGAATCGACAAGATGTTCGATACCTGCTCGAAGTATGATGTACCCGACATCATCGTCGCAGCACTCTTCCAGGCTCTCGGAATTGCTATTCAGGTTGAAGCAGCGTTCAGCGGCGACATGAACAAGATCCAGAAGATCTACCAGGAAATCTTTGATGCACTTGGTTCGAACGACTCCTGCATCTACGGCAGCATTGCTAAGGTAATGGAAGAAATCACCGGCACATGGAACGATACCATCGGTGACCACGACGATTATCACGACGCTGTTGATGAAGCAGAACAGTCACTCAACTGGTTCCAGAGGCTTCTTGCTAAGATCAAGGCCTTCTTCCAGAAGATATTCTCAATCTTCAAGTAAGAGAGTCAAACCAATAACAATTGGGCTGTTGCATTTTGCAGCAGCCCTTTGTTCGTTTTCGATTTTCAAAGATTCATCTGTTTTCCTTGCTTGACAGAAAAATGAACCAAGTGTAAAATGATATCAAAATTTCAAAGGAAAGGATATTACGATGCTCGAAGAATTTTCAAGAACGCAAATGCTTCTGGGTGAGGCGGCCGTGAGGAAGCTTTCCGCCGCCAAGGTTGCCGTCTTTGGTGTCGGCGGCGTCGGAGGTTTCACCGCTCAGGCGCTTGCACGCTCAGGAGTCGGTAAAATTGAGCTTGTTGACAATGATACGGTTGCGCTTTCCAATATCAACCGCCAGATCGTCGCTTTTCACAGTACGCTCGGAAAATATAAGACAGAAGTGATGAAAGCGATGATTGAGGATATCAATCCGCTTGCCGAGGTGACGGAAAGAAGAGTTTTCTTTTTGCCGGAAACGGCGGACATCTTCAATTTTTCCGACTATGATTATGTGATTGATGCAGTCGACACCGTTACGGCGAAGATTCAGCTTGCCGAAAAATGTGCCGAAGCAAACGTGCCGCTCATCAGCTCCATGGGCACCGGAAACAAGCTTGACCCGACTGCCTTCGAAGTGACGGATATATATAAGACGTCGGTCTGCCCGCTTGCGAAGGTGATGCGACGGGAGCTAAAAAAAAAAGGAATCAAAAAACTGAAAGTCGTATATTCAAAGGAGCCGGCTTTGACTCCGAAAACACCGCCGGAAAGAACGGACAGTAAACGCCGCAGTACGCCCGGAAGCGTATCCTTTGTTCCGTCGGTTGCCGGACTGATTATTGCGGGCGAAGTGATCAAGGACCTGATCTGTAAATAAAATCTGAAAGATCATTAAATTGATTTTTAACGCTTGTTCTTGCCGTCAATTTATGGTAAAATCGTAGATACCAACCGAAGGGAGAAAATTGTGATGAAAAAGATAACAAAAGCCGTAATGGGAACAGTCGCAGCCGCAACGACCGGATATCTTTTACTGGCGGATCTTATTGATAAACTGATTGTTGACCGCCGCTATGCCGTTCCGCAAAGCTTTGCCGACAAGGTGTCGGGTGCCGATATTTCTTCTCTTGCCGACCTTTGCGCCACAAACATGAAATGGCTTGAGGGCTATGGCTATGAAAAATTTTCAATCAATTCCGACCGCGGTCAAAAACTCGTCGGATATTTAATGAAGCCCGAAAAGCCGTCTGACGTTTTTGTTTTCGGCTGTCACGGATACAGAAGCGACGGAAGAAAAGAGTTCAACGCGTTCGCCCAGTACTATCTCAAAAAAGGTTTCAATGTTTTTCTGGTTGACCATGTCGCCGCCGGCGAAAGCGAGGGCAAATACATAAGCTTTGACCGCTATGAATATGCGGACGCTCTCAAGTGGCTGACCTTCCTTACCGAAACCTTCGGCGAAAATATACAGATTATCGTTCACGGTGTTTCAATGGGTGCGGCAACGGCCATGATGATGAGCGGAGCCGGAAACCTGAGCCGGAACGTGAAGTTCATTGTTTCCGACTGTGGCTACACAAGCGCATGGGACGAGTTCGAATATAAGTTAAAAGCGTTGAAAATTCCCGTACAGCCGATTTTGAATACGGTCAATGCTATCAATAAACACAGAGCCGGTTTCGATTTTAAGGATACCAGTGCCCTTGAAAGTGTAAAAAAAGCGACGGTACCGATGCTGTTTGTCCACGGCGGAGCGGACGAATTTGTTCCGACCTATATGGCATATCTTCTGTATGATGCGTGTGCAAGCGAAAACAAGGATCTGCTGATCGTTGACGGTGCTGACCATGCACAAAGCTATATTGACGGTCAGTCAGCGTATGAAGAAAAGCTCGACAAGTTCATTGATAAGTTTATTGTCGGGAATAAGACGGAAGTAAAGCAATAAAAATTCAATTGTAAAAAAAGCTCACCGCTGTCGGCTTTATCCGGCAGCGGTGTTTTTCATACGGAAATTTTGATGCATTCCGAAGGGACTGTCGCATTTCGATGCAGAAACCGTTTTCTTCACCCCGAAGCTGTTTGTTGATACCGCGAGCGGGTAAAAAACGGTTAAAAAGGAAAAATGCAACTGTTTCATTTTTAACTTCAGCATTTTTCTTTTTGTTCTGCGCTAAATGTGTCGGACCCTACTTTTTTATTGGCTTTGGCAAGGTCTTTGGCAAGACTATCAAGCTGCTCGACCGATTGTACCTGAACGCCGCTTTGCAGTATCGTTTCCTGAATCATCGGAGGAAGAGAATAAAAATGTTTTTGAATTTCCGAAGGGAAGTCATTCGGATTTGACATACAATCACCTGCTGTATTTTTTTTATTATTATCAGCAAAACAAAACCATTTATACATCTATTGCGTGCTGAAAATCCGGAAAAAATTATTTGCTTTTCTATTGACATTTCAATTCGGTGTGCATATAATAAAACAGACGTTGCAGAACGTGTGTTTTAAAACAGATATTTCAAATAAAGAGGAGAACGATTATGCCGCCGAAACCGAAATTCACAAAGGAAGAAATTGTTGCCGCCGCACTCGAACTTGTAAGTGCAAACGGAATTGAAGCGCTTACCGCCCGGGAGCTGAGTGCTTACCTCGGAAGCTCCGCCCGTCCGATTTTTACTGTTTTCAGGAATATGGAGGAGGTTGCGCAGGCGGTGCGGGAAGCGGCGATGACAAAGTACGAGGCTTTCGTTGAGCAGGCGCTCGATTTCACCCCCGCCTTCAAAAAGTACGGCATGCAAATGGTCGTGTTTTCCAGACAGGAGCCGAAGCTGTTTCAGCTTTTGTTTATGACGGAAAACAATTATGCCCACAGCTTTGTCGATGTGTTCTCAAGCCTCGGCAAGACCGCAAAAACCTGTATTGAAATTATTGAACGTGATTATCATCTGGAGCCTGCGGACGCGATGCTTCTGTTTGAACATGCGTGGATTCATAACTTCGGCATCTGTGTCATGTGTGCAACGGGTACCTGCCGTTTTACCGACGACGAAATCAGCAAAATGCTCAGCGACAACTTCAAAGGCATGATGATGCTTGTTAAGTCCGGCTATGCCGATAAATTTATTATAACCCCCTCAAAAGATAACAAACAATAAGGAGATTTTTACTATGCTTAATATTGAACATCTTACCAAAGTCTACGGCGACAAAAAAGCGGTTGATGACCTTTCGCTTGATATTGCTCCCGGTGAAATCTACGGCTTTATCGGTCATAACGGCGCCGGCAAAACAACAACGATCAAATCCTGTTGCGGAATCCTGAAGTTTGACAGCGGCGAAATCAGGATCGACGGCGTTTCAATGAAAGAAAAACCGCTCGAATGCAAATCAAAGCTTGCGTATATCCCCGATAATCCCGACCTGTACGACTTTATGACAGGGGTTCAGTATCTGAATTTTGTTGCGGACGTTTTCGGCGTGTCGGCGGACGAAAGACAGAAGAAAATACATGAGCTTGCCGAGGCGTTTGAAATCACCGACAACCTTGCGGAAGCGATTTCGTCCTATTCACACGGAATGAAGCAAAAGCTTGCCATCATCTCCGCCCTCCTTCATTCGCCGAAGCTTGTCATCATGGACGAACCGTTCGTCGGTCTTGATCCGAAGGCTTCGCATCTGTTAAAACAGCTGATGAGAGAAATCTGTGATAATGGCGGTGCCATCTTCTTTTCGACCCACGTTCTTGAGGTTGCCGAAAAGCTTTGCGACAAAATTGCGATCATCAAAAACGGAAAACTGATAAAGTCCGGTACGATCGAAGAAGTCAAGGGCGACACTTCGCTTGAAGATGTGTTCCTTGATCTGGAGGAAGAAAAATGATAAAGGCTCTATTGAAAAAGCAGATTATGGAGGTTTTTTCCTGGGTCTATTTTGACCGCAAGAACGGTAAAAACCGTTCGAAAAACGGAATCATCGGCTACGCCGCATTGTATCTGTTAATTTTCGGCTTTCTCGGCGTGTTCTTTTATCAGATTGCCAACACGCTTTGTAAGCCGCTTTCGGACGCAGGCTTCGGCTGGCTGTATTTCGCTCTGATGGGAATGATCGCTGTGGCGATGGGTGTGTTCGGCAGTGTATTCAATACGTATTCTTCGCTGTATAACGCAAAGGACAACGACTTTCTTCTGTCGCTTCCCGTGCCGCCCGGAAAAATTCTTTCGATGAGGCTTTTGGGCGTCTACCTGATGGGATTGATGTATGAACTGATTATCGCAGTCCCGACTATGATCGCCTATTTTATGGCGATAAAGCCGACGGTGCTTTCGGTTGTGTTCAACCTGCTTCTTCCGGTTGTTCTTTCGTTCTTCGTGCTGACGCTTTCGTGCATACTCGGGTTCCTGGTTGCGGCAATCAGCAGCAGACTGAAAAATAAGAACATCGTGACGGTCATTCTGTCGCTTGTTTTTATCGCCGGTTACTATTACATCTACGCGCAATCCTACAAAATCATTCAGTCCATTCTTGCTGCGCCCGAAAAGATCGGCAACAGCGTCAAAAGTGTGCTGTATCCGTTTTATCAGATGGGACTCGGAGCCGAGGGAAATGCTCTTTCGTTTCTGATTTTTATATCGATTGTCGCTGTATTATTCGGTCTCACCTATCTCGTTTTGTCCAAAAGCTTTCTTTCTCTTGCAACGGCAAACAAAGGCTCGGCAAAGAGGATTTACAAAGAAAAAACGACAAAGGTCTCCTCTGTCGAAAAAGCGTTGTTCTTTAAGGAGCTTCGCCGTTTTATGGGAAGCGCAACCTATATGCTTAACTGCGGTCTCGGCATTATTCTGATGCTTGTCGCCGCCGTGGCGGTATTGATTATGGGTTCAAAACTGAATGCCGTGCTTTCGGAAATACTCGGTGAATACAGTACCGTTGTACCTCTTCTGGCGGCGGCTATGGTCTGTATGCTGACCACGATGAACGACATTACCGCTCCGTCGGTATCGCTGGAAGGAAAAAACATCTGGCTTGTGCAGTCGTTCCCGATTCCGGCTAAAAAAGTCCTTCATGCCAAAATCAGGCTTCATCTTCTTCTGACGGCAGTACCGGCAAGCGTCCTTGTCGTCTGCGTATGTATCGGCTTAAAAATCTCCATGCCGTATGTCATAGTGATGGAAGCGTTGACATTGATCTTCATCTTTATGATGGCTCTGATCGGCCTTGTTCTCAACCTGAAAATGCCGAATCTCAACTGGACGGACGAGACCGTACCCGTTAAACAAAGCATCGGCGTCATGCTTGCTCTGTTCGGCGGCTGGGCAAGCATCTTAGCTCTCGGCGGACTTTATCTTTTGGTTATGAAATTTATCACACCGCTTGTTTACTTGATTATCATTTCCGCTCTTTTGGCGGTTGTCGGAATCCTGCTGCTGCGGTGGGTCAACACCAAAGGCGCAAAAATTTTTGAAACACTTTAAAAGGAGTACAAATAATGAAAAAGATCAGTAAAATTTTATGGGGTGTCGCCTTTATTGTTGCCGGTGTCATCTTTGCACTCAATGCGTTCGGTGTTACCGACATCGAGCTGTTCTTTGACGGCTGGTGGACGCTGTTTATCATCATACCCTGTCTGATCGGTCTTTTCAGCGATCGGGAAAAAATCGGCAACATTATCGGTCTTGCGGTCGGCGTATTTTTGCTGCTTTGCTGTCAGAATGTGCTGGACTTCGATATGCTTTGGAAAATTGCCGCTCCGGCAATCATCGTCATTATCGGTGTAAAGCTGATTTTCGGTGCGGTTTTCGGCGACAAGGCAACTAAAATGCTTGAAAGCTCAAAGCAAAGCGGTGAAAATATTAAAACCGGCTGTGCAACCTTTTCGGGTCAGACCCTTAACTTTGACGGAGAACGGTTCAGCGGAGCCGAACTGACGGCGGTTTTCGGCGGGGTAAAGTGTGACCTGCGAAACGCAATCATCGAAAAAGACTGTGCCATCAACGCAACCGCAATTTTCGGCGGAATTGATATTTACGTACCCGATTATGTTAACGTGAAAATCAACTCCAATTCGATTTTCGGCGGCGTATCCGAAAAGAATCACCGCCCCCAAAATCCCAATGCCGTCACCGTATATATCAACGCAACGTGTATGTTCGGAGGTGTGGACATCAAATGACATCCGTTCAGAAAGCAATCAAATATCTCGCCATGGCGTTTGCAGTCTTTTTAAGCGTTAGCATCATCGGCGGAATTTTTACGGGTCTTGCCGGCGTTTCATTCATTTTCTCGGATAAAGAAAAAGAACCTGCCGGAGAGATGCAGGTGTACCCGATCGACGGCGAAATTTCTTCCCTTTCGATTACGATCAGCGCCGCCGACCTCAGAGTTAAAACCTCCGATAAATTCTCGGTCGAAAGCGACCACAAATATATTTCGGTCGGTGTAAACGACGAAACGCTTTGTATCACCGAAACGAAAAAGGTATTTTCCCTGTCTCCGAAAGGCGTCACAGTTATTCTATACGTTCCCGAAAGCTTCGTCTTTGACGATGCTCAGATTGAAACAGGCGCAGGCGAAGTGAAAATTGACGCCCTTTCGGCGGACGTATTAAGGCTTTCCCTCGGTGCCGGAGAAGCAGAAATCAACAATCTGACGGCAAATTCCCGTGCTGACATCGAGGGTGGCGCCGGTGAACTGACGATCAACGGCGGAACGCTTTGCAATCTTGCACTTGATATGGGCGTCGGCGAACTGACACTCAAAAGCCGCATCGAGGGCAAAAGCGACCTCAACTACGGAATCGGTGAAGCGGATCTGACGCTTTTGGGCCGCCGTGAAGACTATCAGATCGAGCTTGACAAGGGCATCGGCGAAGCAAAGCTTGGGGGAGAAAGCATGAGAGATGATTCCGTATACGGTGCCGGCAGGAACCTTATCGAAATTGACGGCGGAATCGGAGAAATTAACATCAGATTCTTAGAAAACGAAATTCAGAAAGCGTCTTGACGCAAGCCGAGGAGAAACATATGAAAATCCTGATTTTTAACGGCAGCCCGAAAAGAGAAAAAAGCGACACGATGCACCTGACCCGTGCGTTTGTTGACGGCATGAACGAACACGAAAAGAACGAAGTGAACACCGTGACGGTCGCGGATAAACACATTGAATTTTGCACGGGCTGTTTTACCTGCAAGAAAAACGGCGGAACGTGTATTCATGACGACGATATGGCGGTGCTGCTCGAAGAAATTCTCGCTTCGGATCTTCTGATTTTCAGCTTTCCTCTTTATTGCTACGGTATGCCGGCGAAGCTGAAAGCCCTCATTGACCGGACGCTTCCGCTGTCGTCGATGGCGATGCAGAAGGTTGACGGACGGTATGAGCACCCGGCGCAAAGAGATTACAGTCACTTAAAATACCTGATGATCTGCGGCTGCGGCTTTCCGAACAGTGAAAACAATTTCGAGGCGATGAAATTGCAGTTTGGGCTAATGTTCCCCCACTCGTCTACGATGATAACGGTCAGCGAAGCACCGATGTTCAACGCTCCCGAAGCCGACAGCGTAACCACGCCGTTTTTAAAGCTTGTTCAAAAGGCTGGAAAAGAATATGCCGAGACCGGTTGTATTAGCGATGAAACACTTGCTGAACTTTCAAAACCGATGATTCCGCACGAAGTATATGCGGACATTGTGAATCACGGAATATGAGCCGTTCAAGCGGCGGTTCAAGTCTAACCGTATTATTTGAAGAACCGTTCTGGATCGGAATTCTTGAGCGGTCGGACGGCAAACGGTATGGGGTGTGTAAGATTGTTTTCGGAGCAGAGCCGACAGACGGCGAAGTTTTTGAATTTCTGTTGAAAAACTACAATCGGCTCAAGTTCAGCCGTCCGGTCAAAGCTGAACCGATCGAGGAACGCAGAATCAATCCCAAGCGAATGCAAAGGATTATCAAGAAGAAGACCGAAAACACGGGTGTCGGCACAAAAGCTCAACAGGCACTGGCGCTTGAAAGAGAGCAAAACAAGCTTGAGCGAAAGACAAAAAGCCGTGAAGTGAAAGAAGCGGAGAAAGCGCTTCGGTTCGAGCAGAAACAGCAGAAGAAAAAAGAGAAGAAAAAGGGGCATTAAAGAAGCCTGACTTTGCCTTTGATGAAAGCAAGGTCAGGCTTCTTTCGCAAAAAAATAAGGTTCTTCACGGAAAGTTGGGGAATAGAACAGCATTTATTCCACGATCCACTTGACAATGAGCCTCTGGCGGCGTGATTTCATTCCGGCGCCGGCAAGCCTCGCGCAATGCGCTCTTGCCGGTATGGCAATAAGCCTATCACGCCGCCTCCTCATTGTAAAGTGGCTTTCGCGGCATAAACGCTGAAAGTTCGGTTTTTAGTAAATCCCCAACTTTCCGTGAAGAGCGAAAAATAAAAAGCTCCGGATTTCCGAAGCCTTTCCATTTCTTAATTCGTCTGAATTATTCAGCTACTGTGGTTTCTTCAACAGTTGTATCCGCGGCAGTTGTGTCTTCAGCTGTTGTCTCTTCCGCTGCGGTTGCTTCAGCGGCTGTGGTTGTATCTCCGGCTGCTGTAGTAGCGTCGCCGCCGTTTCCGCCGCAAGCTGCAAGAGCAAGGCAAAGAACTGCTGCAAGAACGATAGCAAGAATCTTCTTCATTTGAATCATAACCTTTCATATATTTTTCTCCGTAAGGGATAAATTTCCTTTCGAAGCTGTTGGTATTATAACACTATGCGGGGATATAGTCAATTATTATTATTAGAATACAGAACATTAAAGGTTACAGTATTGTAACTTGTAATGTCAAAATAGCAAAATAAAAGTCGAGAACGACGCAGACGACCGTTGCGATCCAAAACAGCGGATTATATTTCATTTGAAAGGAAGGCTGAGATGAAACACTTTATAAGATTATTTACATTATTGGTACTGCTTGTCAGTATAACGGTATTCAGTGCCTGTACCCGCAGCGGTGAAACAAAGGATTGTACCATGACCGTTGACCTGGTAACGGAGAAGGACGGTTCCTCATATACGGTGCGAAACGGCCGGGAAATAAGAAGCTTTTGCGTTGAGGACGGAAAGGTATGTGAAGTGAAAATCACCGTCAAAAAGCAAAACGGAAAACTTGACATCAGCATAAAAGAAAACGGCTTCGATCGCGCGATATATATCGGTAAGGATCTGCCGTCTTCGCTCTTTACGGTGGCCGCCGAAAAAGCCGGCAATTATACGGTTTTGATAGAGGCGGAAAATTTTATCGGAGAATATTCTGTTGAACAGAGCCTTTCCCCATAAAATCTTCCGTATTTTAGCAACTGCAAAATCAAAAAAGCAGAATAAAAAAACTTGTCATCCCTGTTTTTTTATGATAAAATTATTTATTATACAGGATAGAAAGGCTGATGACAATGAAGTGTCCGTTTTGCAGTTATACCGAAAGCAAGGTTATTGATTCAAGACCTACCGATGAGGGCGAAAAAATTCGCCGCAGACGGGAGTGTATCTCCTGCGGCAAACGTTTTACTACCTATGAAATCATTGAAAGCGTTCCGATCATTGTCGTCAAAAAGGACAAATCCCGTGAAGCATTTGACCGGGTGAAGCTTTTCAACGGAATGCTCAGAGCCTGTGAAAAGCGGCCGGTTTCCATCGGTCAGCTTGAAGATGCGGTAAGCCAGATCGAATCCGAGCTTCAGAATTCGCTTGACCGTGAGGTGACGTCGGTGCACATCGGTGAGCTTGCGATGGAAAAGCTCAAGACGCTTGATGAGGTTGCTTATGTCCGCTTCGCTTCCGTTTACCGCCAGTTCAAGGACATCAACACCTTCATGGAAGAGCTTGCAAAGCTTTTGGGCGAAAAATAAAATAACAAGGACGGAACACAAAAACGCTGTATTCCGTCCGTTTTTTATCGCTGATAGTTTTCAATATAGCGGTCGATGCAGGAAGCGATGATCTGCTTTGCCTCATCACAGCCGCAAATTTCCGAAACCGTCGTTCTCTTGTCATGCTCAAGGGTCTTGTATACCTCAAAGAAATGCTTGATTTCATCGAAACGGTGAACGGGAAGCATGGAAACGTCCTCATAAGTGTTGTAGTTCGGGTCGTTGATCGGAACGGCGAGAATCTTTTCGTCGCTCATTCCGTCGTCCACCATTTTTAAAACGCCGATGGGCTTACATTCAACAATGGTCATCGGGTGGATTTGTTCACTGCAAAGCACAAGCACATCAAGTGGGTCGTCGTCGCTTGCGTAGGTGCGGGGAATAAATCCGTAGTTTGCGGGATAATGGGTCGAGGTAAAGAGAACACGGTCAAGTTTCAGCATACCGGTTTCTTTATCGAGCTCATATTTGTTTTTTGCGCCCTTTGAGATCTCAATAACGGCGTAGAACCGTTCGGGTTTGATTCTTTTCGGTGAAATGTCATGCCAGATATTCATTCGGTTTCCCTTCCTTTCGTCTGCTCCCGATTATATCACAAAATACAAGGAGAAACAAGCACAGCGGTTACATTTTTTATAGACATAGACTTACACGCTGACTTCCTCATGCATCTGCTTTTTGGTCTTTTCGTCAATCTTATAAAACAGCATCGGGACTGCGCTGATAAGAGACGAAACGCCGGCAAAGCCCAAAAAGGCAAACATGACGATGTTCTGTGTCCGTAAGGGAATACTGCCCGTTTCGTAAACGACCTGTGTATAGCCGGAAACGGCAATCATCAGAAGTCCGGCGGCGACGCAAAGAGCGTTACTCAGCTTGATGGCCATACTGAGAATGGCGAAGTTTACGCCCTCTTTTCTCTTGCCGGTTTTCCACAATTGCCAGTCAACGATGTCCGCTGTCATAACAAGCGGAATATAGGTGTTCGCCGACATAAAGAACGACGAGAAAAACTGCATGATCATAACCATAAACAAAGCGGCGTTGCCGTACCGCAAAGCACTGTCGGCAGGCACGAGCCAATAGAAAATACAGCACGCAGCGGTGAAAATAAATGTGGCAACGGAAAAGCCGATATAGGTTTTCTTTTCGCCAAGCTTTTTGTTGATCAGCGGAACGATACTGATACCGATGATGCCCGACAGTCCCCCTAAAAGACCGGGGAGCCAGGTGGCGTCGGCGGTTGTGTCCATCGTCATCCCCAGAAGGCTGACCTTGCCGATGAGAGCTCCGTTCGCCTGGACGCAGACGATCAGCGGCATGGTTCTGGCAAAGCCGAGGATATAGATCAGGAAAACGATCAGGATCATTTTGTTCGTCTTAATTTCGGTAAACATCTCTTTAAAAGAAACCGAAGAAGCCGACTGACCGCTCGGAACGGTCTCACGGTTAAAGAAATAAATCAGAAGATAAAGAAAAGTTCCGAGAACAAGCATAACAAGGGCGGTTACCAGGTAATACTCTTTATCGGGGTAGTTCCCCTCACCCTTGATGAGGTTTAACAAAAGCATAATCACCGTTACGAACACACCCGGCACAGCAAGCGCTACCGACTTGGCAATATTCGAAAAGCTTGCGGCGACATTCCGTTCCTCGGCATCCGGGGACAGAAGCGACAGCATACCCTGAGACGGAATATCGGCAAAGCTCATCGCAATATTCCAAAGGACAGTTGTCAATGTTATGTAAGCGTAAAGCAACGGTTTTCCCGACGGACCGAATGAGTCGAACGGAATATAGATAAAGATAAGGGTCGTCAGAATCGCAAGCGGAAAAGCACTGCGAAGCACCCACGGTCTCATTTTTCCGCCCTTTAAATTGCTTTTGTCGATCATGGCGCCGATCAGCGGATCGAAAATACAGCTGATGAGCTTTGCGGCGAAGATGATGACCGCCGAAGCGTAAAATATGTTGCTGTCAAAGCCCGAGTACATCTTGTTGTAAAATTCGGTCTGAAAGCTGTTCATGTAGCCGATGAAAAGCTGAACGCCGAAGATGCCGACGGCATAAATCAGGGCTTTTTTGGTGGTGAGGATCTTGTTTTCCTGTTTCATGAAGGTTTCTCCTTTCATTCCTCTTAAATAACCATTATATACTACTGTAAATAAAAAAGTAAATTCACGAAGCAGACAAAAATTGCTCCGTGAATTTGACAAAGAGAACAGTTGAAAAGATGCGTTCTTCCTTGTTATCAGCTTTTGATTACGGTAAACTTTTTTAACATTTTCTTGAACAAAGCCAAAAATCGCTTGACTTTTTCCTCGTAAGATTTATAATTGACTTTGGTTGCATTAAGCAAACACTTATGAAAACGGAGGTTTTTCAAATGGACAGATTAAAAGATAAAGTTGCTATCGTAACAGGCTCGACAAGCGGTATCGGCATCGGCATTGCGAAGCTTTTTGCCGCTGAGGGCGCAAAGGTTGTTATCTGTGGTCGCCGTCAGGAAAAAGGACAGGCTGTCGTTGACGCGATCGTAAAAGAGGGCGGAGAGGCCTGGTATCATTTTATGGATATCACCGATCTTGGGAGCATTGATAAGCTCTTCGCCGACACAGCCGAAAAGTACGGCAAGATCGATATTCTTATCAACAACGCCGCAAACGTTGCGCTTAAGGACGGCAGAATCGACGAGCTTACCGTTGAGATGTGGGACAGCATTTTCCAGAGTGACCTCAGAGGTACTTTCTATGCCACCAAGTGCGTTCTTCCCTATTTTGAAAAGAACGAGAACGGCGGTTCCATCGTCAATATCGGTTCGATGGCTTCTTGCAGCGGCGACATCAGCTCGACCGCTTATGCCTGTGCAAAGGCCGGCGTGGATATGCTCACCGAATCGACCGCTTTACAGTACGGTAAGAAGAACGTCCGCTGCAACTGCGTAAGACCGGGTCTTATCGTTACCCCCGAAAACGAAGCGCACGTTCCGCAGATTGTCAAGGATATCTTTACAAGCAACATTATGGTCAACCGTTACGGCTGTCCCGAGGATATCGGACATATGTGCGTTTATCTTGCTTCCGATGAAGCCGCTTATGTTACCGGCCAGATCGTCAACGTGGACGGCGGACTGAACTCTCACGTTCCCACCGTTGCCCAGTTCAGACAGCTGAACTCCCGTACCTGGTAAGGATTGTTTCCAAGTTTAAACCTACTGCCGAAAATGAGCTCTTTCGGCAGTTTTTTCATATCGAAAAGAAATGAAAACGGAGATGAAAAAGTGAAGCTGATTGATGAAAAGAATTACGAAGCCGCCATGAAAACCGAGATTGAACCGTATCTCGCCAATATACGCAGAGACGAATATTTGGATTCGTTCGACGGAAACCAAATTCACTTTGAAGCCTATGAACACGAGAATGCCAAGGCGGCGGTGCTCGTGCTACACGGATTTACGGAAAGCGCCGAAAAGTTCCGGGAGGTTTCCTACTATTTCTTCCGGGAGGGTTACAGCGTTTTTGCGCCTGACCTGCGAGGACACGGAAAGTCTTACAGAACATCAAAAAAGACCGGCACGGTCAATGCCGACAGCTTTGACGATTACACAAAGGACATTGAAATGCTGATGAATAAAGTCATTGTGCCGTCGGTAAACGGCAAAGATATCTATCTCTATTCCCATTCGCTCGGCAGTACGGCGGCGCTTTTATATATGCAGAAAAATCCGGAAATCATCAAAAAGGCGGTTCTGTCCTCGCCGATGCTGTGCGGAAACATGGGTATGCCGGTCGGTATTGCCAAAACGGTTGCAAGCGTGCTGTGTGCGCTCGGCGGA
>JALEYA010000005.1 GCA_022779945.1 Oscillospiraceae bacterium
TTCCGGCTTTCGGTTGATCTTCGCTGTAACGGCGTTTATTCTTACAAGATTACCGACCCGATGCTGTTTTATACCAATGTCTGTAGCAATATTTCAGACACGTTCGACAGAAGTGAGATTGACGGAATGCTCAAGGGCGAATTTATGGATGCGCTTCAGCCGGCTTTCGCAAAAATCGCCGTAAAGAAAATTGCTTACTACGAAATTCCGGCTCATACGACAGAAATTGCCGATGAGCTCAACGAGGTGCTTTCTTCTCAGTGGAAGGAAAAGCGAGGCATTGAGATTTTCTCGATTGCCGTCAATTCCATTTCGGTACCCGAGGATCAGAGAAAGAAGATCACCGAGTGGGAAGAAAATTCCATGACAAGAGATCCCTTAACCGCCGCCGCAAGACTTGTCGGTTCACAGTCGGACACCATGAGAACCGCCGCCGCCAACGAAAGCGGCGCTTTTACCGGCTTCATGGGCATGGGCATGGCGATGAATCAGGGCGGCATGAATGCGCGGGATCTTTACGCGATCGGTCAGCAAATGCAGCAGCAACAACAGCAATATCAGCAGCCGTCCGCCCCTGCCTCCCCTGCCGCCGACAGCTGGAAATGCTCGTGCGGTAACACGGTCAGCGGAAACTTCTGTCCGAACTGCGGAAATAAGAAGCCCGAACCGAAACCCGCCGCGGACAGCTGGAAGTGCTCATGCGGCGCCACCGTAAGCGGAAAATTCTGCACCGAATGCGGCGCACCGAAGCCGGCACAGCAAGATGGCTGGACCTGCCAATGCGGTACAGTCAACCAAGGCAAGTTCTGTATGGAATGCGGCGCAAAGAAGCCCGCCGGCGCTCCGCTTTACCGCTGTGACAAATGCGGCTGGCAACCCGCCGACCCGAAAAATCCGCCGAAATTCTGCCCGGAATGCGGAGATGTATTCAACGACAACGACATTCAATAATTGAAATTCAGGAGGTATTACCATGGGACTTTTTGACAAAAAATTCTGCGACATCTGCGGGGAGAAGATCGGTCTTTTAGGCAACAGGAAGCTTGAAGACGGCAATCTGTGCAAGGACTGCGCCAGAAAGCTTTCGCCGTTTTTCAGCGACAGAAGACGTTCAACCATCGAGGAAATCAAAAAACAGCTTGCATACCGTGAACAGAACAAGCTGGGGCTGGCTTCCTTTAATCCTACTATGATCTTCGGCGAGGACAAGAAGATTTATGTTGACACCATGAACGGTACTTTTGTCGTTTCCCGCCATTCTCCCGGCTCGTGGAGCGAGGAAAACCCGGATATCATTCCGCTTTCACAGCTTGTTTCCTGCAGTCTCAATATCCGCGAGGACAGAGACGAGATCTATACCCGGGGCAAGGACGGAGAACGGGTCAGCTACAATCCGCCGCGATATGAGTTCTATTATGACTTCGACCTTGAATTCAAGGTCAATAACCCTTATTTTGATGAATTTACGGTTCAGCTCAACAACACCAGAGTCAAGGACGTCGGTACGGCGGAATATCACCGCTTTCAGCAGATGGCAATGGAAATTCAGAACTGCCTGATGCCGGGAAGAGCCGGCGGTATGGGCGGATTCGCTCAGCCGAATGCTTATGCTCAGCCGAACGCTTATGCCCAGCCGAACGCTTATGCGCCTCAGAATCCTTATGGACAACAGCAAAATCCTTATGTGCAGCAAAACGCTTACGCTCAGCCGAATGCTTACGCACAACCGAACACTTACGGTGCGGCAGGCGGTTATGTCCATCAGCAGGCGCAGCCCGTTTCTCAGCCGAGAGCCTTCCGCTGTGACAAATGCGGCTGGCAGCCGCAAAACGGAGAAAACGTCCCCAGGTTCTGCCCGAACTGCGGCGACCCGTTCGACCAAAACGATATGATCTGAAAAGGAGTTGAAAGCCGTGTCAACCGTATTGGAACACAAATGCCCCTGCTGCGGCGGTGCCGTTGAGTTTGACAGCGGAACACAGAAAATCAAGTGTCCTTATTGCGACACCGAATTTGATCCCGTTGCTTTTGATCAGGCAGAAAACGCCGAAAAAGCCTCGGACTCCATCAACTGGCAGTCCGAGGGAACGGAATGGAAAGACGGAGAGTCCGACTCAATGTCGGTTTACGTCTGCAACTCCTGCGGCGGCGAAATCGTCTGTGACAACACGACCTCTGCCACAAGCTGTCCGTACTGCGGCAATCCCGTTGCGTTCGCCGGCAATCTTTCGGGTGCGCTTCGTCCCGATGTAATTATTCCCTTCAAGCTCGACAAAAAAGCGGCCAAGGCGGCTCTTAAAAAACACGTTTACTCCAATAAATTTATCCCCAAGGTCTTTCAGGATAAAAACCATATCGACGAGATCAAGGGCGTCTATGTTCCCCATTGGCTTTTCACCTGTGACTCCGACGCAAACGCAGAGTTTGAAGCAAGTACCACCCGCCACTGGAGCGACAGTAACTTCCGTTACACCGAAAAGACTTTTTACCGGGTCAACACCGGCGGACAAATGCATTTTTCGGATATCCCCGTTGACGGCTCCAAAAAGATGGATGATGATCTGATGGAATCCATTGAGCCGTTTGATCTTTCCGACGGCGTGGACTTCAGCACGGCTTATCTTGCGGGCTATCTTGCGGATAAGTACGACGTTGGTCTTGAAGAAAGCATTCCGAGAGCGAACGAACGGATTCGTCAAAGTGCTTGTGAAGCACTGCGAAGAACCGTCACCGGATATGACATGGTAACGCCGAGAGATATTCAGCTTCGCATCGCAAACGGTCAGTACAAATATGCGCTGTATCCCGTCTGGCTTCTGAATACCACGTGGAAGGGCGAAAAATTCACCTTTGCCATGAACGGTCAGACCGGAAAATTTGTCGGCGATTTGCCGCTTGACAAGGGTAAATTCTGGAAATATGTATCCCTTTACGGACTCGGCATCGCCGCCGTCATCTATGCCGTACTGTGGATTATCGCCTTGATGTAAGGAGGGAGATTATCATGAAAAAAAGAATCCTCTCTTTCCTTTTTGCGGTTATCATCTGCCTGTTCTCCGTACTCCCTGCCTTTGCCATCATTGAACGGCCGCTTCATATATTTGATGAAAGCAATATCTTCACCGAAGAAGAATTCAACGAGCTGGAAGCGGACGCCTGCGCCATTGAAGAAAAATACGGCTGTACTGTCATGTACTGTGTGACGGACAGCGTCGGCGAAGGCGGCACCTATGAATATTGTGAAGCGCTGTTCAAAATGCAGGGGGATCCCGAAAACGGAATCCTTCTGATCCACAATACCGGCGACAGAAAATATACTTTTTGTGTCGGAAAAAAATCCGAACCGATTTTTCCCGAAGACGTTCAGGACAATGTCCTTTGGAAGGCCTATAACGAGCCGAAATCCTATTTCGATTCGGTCAAGGCTTATTTGGATGCAGTCAAAAAACAGCTGAAAGCCGCCGGCGTTTCTGCACCTGCCGACAGCACGACGGTAACAGTTGACCCAAACTTGCCGCAAGAAAGACTTTTACCGCT
>JALEYA010000073.1 GCA_022779945.1 Oscillospiraceae bacterium
ACGATAGGTCGTGTTTGACTTCAGATTGCTGATTTTGTAAGTCAGCTTTGTGGTGTTACCGAGGCAGGTGTACTTCTTCGTGCTTGTATTATAGCTGAAGACATAATACTTTGTTGTATTGGACGCCTTGCTCCATGTCAGGGTGACATAGTTCGTTCCGGCGGTCGCTTTGACGTTTTTCACCTGTGACGGTTTGGCGACTGCCTGCGTCAGTGTGGTTGTCGGCAGGGCGAAAGCCGATGTCTGCACAACGGTGAACATTGTGAACAGGCAAAGAAGCAAGGCGACTGCCTTTTTCAGATTGCTTTTCATTTCGATTCCTCCAATATAGAATAATATCTATGATTATTTTTATTTTACTGCACAAAAAATCAGGTGTCAATACCGTTCGTTCCGATTAAAAAGAAATAACTTGCCATACAAAGACAGCAACAGCACCCGCGGTCGAGTGCTGTTGGTACTTTTTTTGATTTATTTGACTTTGACCGCTTTTACTGCGGAGAACGAGCCGTAAAGATTCGAGCTTCCGACGGTCTTATAGGCGGCAACCTTGAAGTAATAGGTTCTGCCCTTGGTAAGTCCCGTTTTGGTGTAGCTTACCGCCGAGTTGCCTTTGAGGGTAGCAATTTTGCTGTACTTGCCGGTTTTGGACGTTGCCATGTAGACAACGTAGCCGGTAGCGCCGGTCTGTTTGTTCCATTTGAGGATGGCTTTCTTTGTACCGGCGGCGGCTGACAAGGTAGGTGTGCCCGGACGGGTTGAGGTGGAAAGCGATTTGTAAGCCGACCAGAAATTTTTACCGTTGACGGTCTTATAAGCTTTTACAAGCTTTGAACCGTTGTAAAGATGTTGATATGTAAATCGATCAGAACAACGAACGCTTAAAAATCACCAAGCGCACACAGCCGGTCATATTCAGCATTCGTGTTGACAAGACGATTGTTGACTACTACGACAAGCTCGCCGTACAGACAAACCGAAGCCGGAACGAGCTGATTTCCATGGCTTTGGAATTTGCAATGGATAAAATCGAAATAAAATAACAGCAGCACTTCATTTTTTTGTGCTGCTGTTGTGTTTTTGTGTCGTTATAATCCCATCGAAACAAGAGAGTCCACAAACTGCCGCGCTCCCCTTGCCGAGCGTCCGCCCTTTCGAAGCGCAAAGGCCTCTGCCTTGATTTCAAGTTCCTTTTCGTCAATCTGAAGTCCTCTTTTTTCCGCAAGACTTTTCACAATCTGAAGATAAAGCGGCTTATTCGGCTTCGAATACTGAATCGTCAGCCCGAACCGCTCGGAAAGCGAGGTCAGCTCCTGAATCGTGTCCGAACGGTGAATGTCGTCGCCGTCACGGTCGGAAAACGACTCTTTGACAAGATGCCGGCGGTTGCTCGTGGCGTAAATGACGGCGTTTTGCGCTTTCGCACTGGCCGAGCCTTCTAAAATCGCTTTCAGCGTGCCGAAGCCGGTTTCCTCCTTCTGAAACGACAGGTCGTCGATGAAGATGATGAACTTCAGCGGATTATGGTGAATCTCGTCCATAATTACGGGCAGGAACATCAGCTGCTGCTTTTGCAACTCGATCAGCCGGACGCCCTTGGGCGCAAACAGATTCGCGACCGCTTTCACCGTTGAGGATTTGCCCGTGCCCGCGTCTCCGCAAAGAAGAATATTCGCCGCCGGCTTTCCCTCAACCAAGGCTTTCGTGTTGTCGATGACCTTCTGCCGCTCGCCTTCGTAGCCGATCAGATCGTCCACCGAGATTTTGTCCGCACTTTTAAGCGGCGTGATGATGCCGCCGTCCTTGATGTTGAACATGAAATACTTCGAATAGATGCCGTAACCGTCCGTAAAAAGGCGGTCAACTTTTTTGCTGTATTCCTGTTCGTAATCAAATCCGGTGTTTTCAAATTTCGGCAAGCAGACTTTATCCGCCGCAAAATCAAGCAAGCTTTCCGGGGCTAAGCGTGAAATTTCGCTGAAAAGCTTCAGTTCGTTTCCGACCGCGGTTTTCATACAGTCGGGCACGTCCTTTTTTTCGCTGAGCCGAAGAATATACTCGTTTTCGTCCTCATAAAGCCGTCTTAAAATGTACTTGCCGAGATCACAGCCGTGCGCATACAGGCTTCGGATAAAGTCCGAGTAAAGCTCGGTTTTTTCGACCTCGTCGCCCGTGCTTTCCAGAAAGCGGGTCAGCTTTTTCATCACTTCGCTTTCGGCAACGCCTTGAAAAACCGCAACCGCCGCCAGTCGAAGCGTGATATTTTTGATTTTGTCTGTCACTTTCATTCGCCGTAAAGGGAGCCGCAAAAAAGCCGCTCCCTCCCTTTCCTATTCAGATTCTTTTGATAATTTCGTCTGTCATTTCATCGGTCGAAAGCGGCTTGACATCGCTGTCGCCGACAAGGTCAGCCGTGCGAAGCCCGGCTTCGAGCACTTCGTCAACCGCCTTTTCGATGGCGTCCGCTTCCGCCGTTAAGTCGAACGAATAGCGAAGCATCATCGCCGCAGAGAGAATCGTGGCGATCGGGTTCGCCTTGCCTGTACCGGCAATATCGGGCGCAGAGCCGTGAATCGGCTCGTAAAGTCCTCTCTTGGTTGCACCGAGGGACGCAGACGGGAGCATACCGATCGAGCCGGTCAGCTGAGAAGCCTCGTCGGAAAGAATATCGCCGAACATATTCGACGTTACGGCAACGTCAAACTGACCCGGATTGCGGACAAGCTGCATGGCGGCGTTATCGACAAGCATATCCGAAACGGTAACCTCGGGATATTCGGCGGCAACCTCATGTACCACCTTTCTCCACAGTCTCGACGACTCAAGAACGTTCGCTTTGTCGATGCTGATGACCTTCTTGTTGCGCTTCATGGCCGTATCGCAGGCAACCCGTGCGATTCTTTCAATCTCGGTCACGCTGTAACACTCGGTGTCGTACGCTTCTTTGCCGAACTTACCCTCACGGTATCCTCTTTCGCCGAAATAAATGCCGCCGGTAAGCTCACGGACGATCATAATGTCAAAGCCCTTTTCGACAAGGTCTTCACGAAGCGGACAAGCACCCTTGAGTGCCGGATAAAGCTTCGCCGGGCGAAGATTCGTGAACAGCTCCATCGCCGCACGGATTCCTAAGAGTGCCTTTTCCGGTCTCATATCGCCCGAAAGCGTATCCCACTTCGGTCCGCCGACGGCACCCAAAAGCACACTGTCGGAGTTGAGACAGCCCGTGACAGTCTCCTCGGGAAGCGGTTTACCTGTCGCATCAATCGCACAACCGCCGATCAGGTACGGGGTAAAGTCAAACGTATGACCGTACTTTTCGCCGATGGTCTCAAGTACTCTTACCGCACTGTCAACGATTTCCGGACCGATTCCGTCGCCTTTTAAAAGTCCTATTTTGAATTCCATTGTCCTGTCCTCCGCTTATCTGATTACGCCCTTTTTGATTGACTCAACAAGGCCGCCATTGGTGATAATGTTCTGGATAAATTCCGGGAACGGCTCTGTCTTAAAACTTTCACCGGTCGTTTTATCGTAAATAACACCGTTGTCAAGGTCGGCTTCGACCGTGTCTCCGTTTGCGATGGCGTCCGCCGCAGCCGGACATTCCACTATGGCAAGACCGATATTAATGGAGTTACGGTAGAAAATTCTGGCAAAGCTTTTTGCAATAACAAGCGAAATTCCGCTTTCCTTGATCGCTATCGGAGCGTGCTCTCTTGACGAGCCGCAGCCGAAGTTAAAGCCTGCAACCATGATATCGCCCTCTTTCACCTTTTTTGTAAAATCAAGGTCGATATCCTCCATACAGTGGGAGGCAAGCTCTTTTTTATCAATCGTATTGAGGTATCTTGCCGGAATGATAACGTCGGTATCAACATTATCGCCGTATTTGAGTACAGTGCCTTCAAATTTCATCTCACATTACCTCCTTCGGGTCAGCGATTCTTCCCATAACCGCACTTGCGGCGGCAACAGCCGGAGAAGCAAGGTAAACCTCGGACTCCACGTCGCCCATTCTTCCGACAAAGTTACGGTTGGTTGTGGCAACGGCTCTTTCACCCTTGGCAAGAATACCCATGTAACCGCCAAGGCACGGACCGCAAGTCGGTGTTGAAACAACACAGCCGGCTTCAATGAAGATTTTGACAAGACCGTTTTCAACTGCCTTCAGGTAAACGTCCTGCGTTGCGGGAATGATGATGGCACGGACGTTTTTCGCAACCTTTTTGCCTTTTATGATCATCGCCGCTTCTTCAATGTCCTTATACTGACCGTTTGTGCACGAGCCGATCACAACCTGGTCGATTCTGATCTCGCCGATTTCGTCGGTCGTGTGCGTGTTTTCGGGAAGATGCGGAAAAGCGACGGTGGACTTGATTTCGGACAAGTCGATATCAATCACTTCGTCATAAACGGCGTCCTCGTCCGCCTGATAAATCACAGGCTCACGGTCGGAGTGCTCTTTTATGTAAGCAATTGTCTGCTCGTCAACCTCAAAAATGCCGTTCTTGGCGCCGGCTTCGATCGCCATGTTCGCCATGGTCAGGCGGTCATATATCGAAAGAGAGGAAAGACCCTCGCCGCAAAATTCCATGGACTTATAAAGAGCGCCGTCAACGCCGATTTTACCGATAATATGTAAGATAACATCCTTACCGGAGACGTACTTGTTAAGCTTTCCGTGAAGCACGAATTTGATTGCCGACGGAACCTTGAACCACGCCTTGCCGATTGCCATGCCGCACGCCATATCCGTTGAGCCGACACCCGTTGAAAAAGCGCCGAGTGCGCCGTAGGTGCAGGTATGAGAGTCTGCGCCGATCACGGCGTCGCCCGAAACAACAAGACCTTTTTCGGGAAGAAGCGCATGTTCGATGCCCATTCTGCCGACATCGTAAAAATGTGTGATTTCCTTTTCGTTACAAAAGTCACGGCACATCTTACACTGAACGGCGGCTTTGATGTCCTTGTTCGGTGCAAAGTGATCCATGACCATGGTAACCTTATCTTTATCATAAACAGAAGAAAATCCGAGCTTGTCAAATTCTCTGATCGCAACAGGCGAAGTGATGTCGTTGCCGAGAACCCGGTCAAGACTGACCAGAACAAGCTGTCCGGCTTCCACCGAGTCGAGCCCGGCATGAGCGGCAAGGATTTTCTGTGTCATTGTCATTGGCATAAAAGGAACCCCCTTTTTGAGATGTTAGATGTTAGAAATTAGATATTAGAAGTGGTCGCGGGTGAACCCGGTTCCGTTCGGAAGTTGTTGCCCGCAGAATCAGAATATTTGTGTAGGGAAAATTGAAGATTATAAACGGAGGTAATTTGGATACTTTCAGGGAAAATACAGCCGACGGCGGGACGGCGCTCCCCGACAAAACCTTACGGTTTTGTTCTTCGGCAAGGGAAACACAGTTACCTGTGTTTCCCTTGCCGAAGCGGTCTGCTTTGCAGACCGAGGGAGCGCCTCAGCTGCCCGTCACCGCAGACCTACCCGTTGGAAGCGAGCCAAAAACCCGTTTCCTCTGCGGACTGTGTGTCCCGATTTCGTACCAACTCACCCGCAATTCCGCATTACGCATTACGAATTACGAATTTTTGTTAATGATCGCTCCCTTGTCGGCGGAGGATACCATCTGAGCGTATCTCTTAAGATATCCCGTGATGCCGTCTTTCTTTTGAATCGGCATTTCTTTTTTTCGTTTTTCGATTTCTTCGTCGGAAACCTTCAGCTCAATTTTATATTCGGGAATGTTGATCGAAATGATATCGCCGTCCTTAACGTAGGCAATTAAGCCCCCGTTTGCCGCTTCAGGAGAAACGTGACCGATCGCCGCACCTCTTGTGGCACCCGAAAAGCGTCCGTCGGTGATGAGAGCGACCTGCTTGTCAAGTCCTGCGCCTGCAATAGCGGAGGTCGGAGAAAGCATTTCTCTCATACCCGGACCGCCTGCCGGTCCTTCGTA
>JALEYA010000007.1 GCA_022779945.1 Oscillospiraceae bacterium
GCGGCACAACAAGCACAATCAGAGACGTTGACTCAAGACTTTCTGTTGCGCATACCCCCGGAACCGAAGTTGAAGTTCTTGTTCCGGCTACCTGTACCGAATTAGGCAAGGGCAGATCCTTCTGCGCGGTCTGCGGACTGGAATTCAACCCGGTACTTCCGATTGACGCAAACGCTCACCTTTGGGACGAGGGTACACTGACCCGCCCGGTTTATGACGAAGCGGCCGGTACCTGGGGCGAGGGCACGATCACTTACACCTGTAAGAGAGACGCTGACCACGTTAAGACGGAAAACGTAGCCCGTGCGGACTACACCGAGTACGACGCCATCGTAAGCGAGCTTGAAGCGATCGTTGCAAGCGGCAAGCTTACCGAAAAAGGCAACAAGATGATCACCGACGCCCTTGACAAGTATGCGGTTGACGATAATCTTGTTACAACTGAACAGCCGATCGTTGATGCGGCGGCAAATGCCCTGAAGGCCATCAAGGAAGAAATCGAAATTGCTATCAACAACGGCACTATCGTAAAGCCCGACTTTACCGGCTTTGATGCTGCTGTTGACGAATTTAACACCTATGAAAGCTCTGAGGACATCAAACAAAGAGTGGAAGATATCAAGGACGCCGTTGACATCATCCGCAACGACCCGACTTCGACAAAGAAAGATGACCAGAAGAAGGTTGACGAATACGAAGCCGAAGTCAGATCGATTATCGACAGCCTTACCCGTTGCCTGAGAGGCGAACACGAATACTCAAGCATTTATACCGTTGATAAGGAATCGACCTGCACCGAAAAGGGCAGTAAGTCCAAGCATTGTATTTACTGCGGTGAAAAGGGTGAGCCCGTTGAAATGGAACTCAAGGCTCACGAATACGGTGAATGGATCGTCAAGACTCCCGCTTCCTGCGGCATCGAAGGCGAAGAAGCCCGTTACTGCGAAGTTTGCGGCGACGAGCAGACAAGAACACTTGCAGCCGTTACACACGAATGGGGTGAATGGACGGTTGATGTTGAACCGACCTGTCAGCGTGCCGGTCAGGAAAAGAGCGTCTGCATTTATTGCGGCAACGAAAAGACAAGAGCCATTCCCAAGGTCGACCACACGATCGTTGTGATTCCGGCCGTAAAAGCCACCTGCGAGACGGACGGTTCAACCGAGGGCAGATACTGCTCAGAGTGCGGAACCGTATTCAAAGAGGTTCAGGCTGTTCCGGCAACCGGACACGGCGACTATGACGGCGACGGATTCTGTGATGCCTGCGGAAAGGCCAACGAAGGTCCGTGCGACTGTATCTGTCACAAGAACTTCTTCCTTATGAAGATTATTTACAAGATTCTTCGGTTCTTCTGGAAGCTGTTTAAGATCGGTCACACCTGCGCTTGCGGAGCGACCCATTATTAAGAGATTTGCAGCAGAATAGCTGCAGCATGAATACTGAGACTCACCTTTTCGGTGGGTCTCAGCTTTTTTTGAACAGTCGTCTGAATGTGCGATAAGACAGAAAAACGTGAGAACAGATAATTCTATGCGAGTGTTGAAGCTGTCAGTAATAATCGTCGGGGCTTATCCGTATATTTTATTATGTGCCGGACGGCACGGTATATTTTCAGTCGGTGGCGATACGGATGATGAATTATGTTTGGCCGGTATTGATAATGCTTTCTTTTTTGGCAAGTATTATCACCGGAAATGTCGGACAGCTTTCCAATGCGGTGATTCAAGGCGGACAAAACGCAGTGGAGCTGCTGTTACGGCTTGTTGCAATGCTGTGCCTTTGGGGCGGCATCATGGAGATTGCCGAGAAGTCCGGAATTACGGCGGCTGTCAGCCGGATACTGAAACCGGTGATGAAGCTGATCTTTCCGAAGCTGAAGAATGAAGAGTATGCACTCGAGGCCATTTCGATGAATATTACCGCCAATATTCTCGGACTCGGAAATGCGGCAACGCCGCTCGGACTTGAAGCGATGCGGCGGCTTCAGCTTATCAATTCCGACACATCGACGGCAAGCAATGAAATGATCGTCTTTGTTGTGATGAATACTGCCGCCATGCATATCATACCGACTACGGTTGCCACCATGCGCGGTCAGTACGGATCAGGCAGTCCGATGGAAATTATGCCGGCGTCCATATTGACTTCGTTTTGCGCACTGACGATTGCCATTGTGGTGGCTAAAGGCGGAAACAAGCTTGGCTTGTGCGGAAGAAAGGAGAGAAAAAATAAGTGCAGCAGCTGTTGAACATTTTAGGCGAATGGGTGCTGCCGGCTTTGGTGACGGCAACGGTTTTACTCGGAATCATCAAAAAGGTGAAGGTCTTCGATTGCTTTGTCAGCGGCGCAAAAAAAGGGCTGTTGACGGTTTATGAGCTATTGCCGACCATCACGGGGCTTGTTGTGGCGGTTACGATGCTGAATGCGAGCGGAGCGATGCAGCTGATTGCAAAAGCATTTTCTCCGATTTCTTCTTTCTTTAACATTCCCGATGAAGTGACGCCGATGGCTCTTTTGAGCCCTATTTCCGGCGGCGGCTCCCTTTCCCTTTTTGAATCTGTCTTAAAGACAAGCGGACCCGATTCGTTCCTCGGAAGAACGGCATCGGTTTTAATGGGTTCGACCGATACGACGCTTTATGCCGTGACGGTGTATTACTCTGCCGTCGGCGTGAAGAATACCCGACATACCCTTTATGCAGGGTTAGCCGCGGATTTTGCCTCATTTGTGCTGTCGCCGTTTTTTGTGCGTCTGACGCTCGGTGAATAGCGCACTTGGCGCCGTCACACGACCCCGCATTGGCATCGTCACACGACTAAACCATCCAAAAAGATAAAACTGAAAAATTACTTCGTCAGGCATTGAGAGGCTGTGACTGACATATACAGTGATTCAGAATTACCGGATAAAGTTCCGCTTTCCCGTCTCCGACATATATTGAAAACGGGAGGTGAAAGAATGGCTTTGATTAACTGTGACCGCAAATGCGGATGTGTCTGTACGATTTGTTCGATCCTTTCAAGCGTTATTTTCGGCATTGTCGCCGCTATTTTACGTTTCAGGGGATTGATCGATTTTTCACCGGTTTTTCTTTGGTCTGTTCTTGCTGTGTCAGTGGTAGTTCTTGTGGTGGTGATTGCCGCGTTGGCTTACGGAAATCAATTGCGTGAATGCAAATGGAAATGTGCGATGTTAAACACACTTCTTGCCGGCGTTTTAGGGACAATTTTGTTCTCCGTTCTTCTTTTAGGCATCGTGTGTATCCGATCCATCGGACTTTCCGCTGTTTTAGGCGGCTTGCTGATCGCTTTTTTCTCGCTGGCGGTAACGAATACCGCTTGCCTTATTAAGTGTCTTGCGCTATGCCAAAAGTAAGTCTTGGCTTCATAAAACGCTGAACAAAATACAAGCTGCGGCAAAAGCTGTCGCAGCTTTGCGCTTTGATAAACATTTATGAGAACGAGCGGACAAGTTATGCTCTTTAATTTTTTTCTGACCGTCTTTAACCTCTTGAAATTACGCTTTGCGAGTGATATAATTCCTTTGGAAAAAACGTACAGGAGGTAAATCTCATGGAAAAAAATAAATATCTGATCGTCGGAGCCGGCAGAAGCGGAATTGCTGCGGCAAAAATGCTGTCACAGCTCGGCGGGACTTATGTGATCTATGACGCGAACGAAAATCTTGATACCGCCGCCGTTTGCGAAAAAATCGGCGAAAAGGATATTCCGTTTATTTTGGGCGGCGACGCAAAAGGACAGCTTGACGGAATTGACATCTGTGTTGTCAGTCCCGGCGTTTCCCTTGAAACACCTGTTATGCAGACGGTATTAAGCGCGGGCATCACCGTTTACAGCGAAATCGAGCTTGCTTACCGTTATGACAAGGGTCAGGTGCTTGCCATTACCGGTACGAACGGAAAGACGACAACCACCTCTCTTACCTATGAAATCATGAAAAGCGTTAACGATAAAACGCTTCTGGTCGGCAATATCGAAATCCCGTATACCGGACTTGCGCTTTCTTCGTCGCCCGACAGCGTGACCGTTGCGGAAATCAGCTCGTTCCAGCTTGAGACTATGATTACCTTCAAGCCGAAAGTCAGTGCGATTCTGAACATCACTCCCGACCACCTTGACCGCCATAAGTCGATGGAAAATTACATAGAAGTCAAAAAGTCCATTGCCAAAAATCAGGACGAAAACGACACCTGCGTTTTAAATTATGACGATGAGGTGCTTCGTGAATTTGCCAAAGAGCTCAAGTGCAAGGTTGTCTTTTTCTCAAGCAGTCATAAACTTGAAAACGGTCTTTATTATACGGACGGGAAAATCTTCTATAATAAAAACGGCGAGGATATCCTCGTTTGCCGTACCGATGAAATCAACCTTGTCGGGCTGCACAACTTCGAAAACATTATGGCGGCTGTTGCGATCACCGACAGCTTCGGCGTACCGATGGAAAAGATCCGCGAGGTTGTCAAAAAATTCGTTGCGGTTGAGCACAGAATTGAGTTTACCGCCGAGATTAACGGCGTCAGATATTACAACGATTCGAAAGGCACCAACACCGATGCCGCCATCAAGGCGATTGACGCCATGCCGTCAAGCACAATCCTGATTGCCGGCGGCTACGACAAGCATTCCGACTACGGAGACTGGATTTCTCATCTTGTCGGCAAGTGCAAGCTTCTTCTCCTCATGGGGCAGACAAGAGAAAAGATCGCCGCCGCCTGCGAGGAAGCCGGATTCAAGGCTTATCGGTTCGTAGAGTCCATGCAGGAGGCTGTTGATGTGGCGTTCGAAAACGCCGAAAGCGGGGACTGCGTTCTTCTTTCGCCTGCCTGCGCAAGCTGGGGTATGTTCAAGAACTATCAGCAAAGAGGAACCATGTTTAAGGATATGGTTCGCGAAATTGAAAAGAAACAGCAGAAGTAAGCTCCGGGCTCCTCTGTTCATGCTTTATTAATATAATAAGCACCTTTCTGTTGCAATTGCTTTTGATATGTGTTATATAATATGATAAAAGACACATTTCAGACATTTTTTGCATAGTATCGGCGGGTTTTCGTGCGGTACCATATCGAAAAATGTCAGGCAATCTTCAGGAGGTGCTTTTTTATATGAAGAAAACAATTTCCGTTTTGCTGTCTGTACTTGTTCTTTTATCCTGTATCGGCATGGCTTTTTCAGCCGGTGCGATCAGTGAAAAAGAGGGTCTGGACGCTTTGAGAGCACAGTTCAAGTCAGGCGAGGCGTCTCTCGACTATGTTTATTACGATCCGACGGACAACAATAAAAGCGGCGTCAAATATCCGCTTGTTGTCCTTGTTCACGGAAACGGTTCGGGTGATTATCCCGGTCATCAGCTTGACAACTGTGATATTGCTTATTGGGCAAGCGACGAATATCAGGCACGCTTCAAGAACGACGGCGGCGCCTTTCTGCTTTTGCCACGCTGTCAGACCGGTATAAAGGTTGCGTGGGACGACACCTATATTAAGCCGCTGAAAAAAACGATCGACGCTTTTGTCAGGGAACATAAAGACAGTATCGACACAAACCGCATTTACATCGGCGGATATTCCATGGGCGGAAAGATGACAATCCGCATGATCAGCACATATCCTGACTATTTCGCCGCCGCCTTTCCGCATTCTCCGACTTACAATCCGTCGAGCACAGAGATTGATAAGTTTGCAAATGTTCCCGTCTGGTTTTGCGTGTGTAAAAACGACACATACCCCTCGTTAAGTCAGACAGTAGTCAAAAACAACTGGAACTACCTGTCAAAGGTTTCCGCCGCTCCCGAAAGAAACCGTATGTCAACCTTTGGTGTGCTCTATTACCCGGACGGAACGGTCAGAACCGCCGACGGTAAGAATGAGACCCATAACACCCGGGATGCGGTTTGTCACGACCTGTTCATGAACGACAAAACACAGTTTAAGGATATGACAGTCGTTGACGGAACGGGCAAAGAGATTCATCTGACTTACCCGGACGGCTTGATCAGCTGGATGTCCGAGCAGTCGCTCGAAAACCGCAAGAGTGAAGAAAACAACAGCAATTTCTTTGCGAAGATTTATAATTTCTTCAAAAATCTCATCAATATGATTTTTTCAATTTTTAATTAAAAACAATCATTACACAAATATGCACCGCATTTTATTCTTGCGGTGCATTTGTTTTATATATCCCAACTCATGACGCAGTCAATCGGATTTTTGTTTTCGTGCCGGTATTTCATCGCCGCCGACTCACAAAGGATATAGACGTTTCCGTCGGGGTGTACCGTAATTTCCTCAAGCAAAATCGGCGCTTTCCGTTTTTCCTGCCTGTCGCAAAGCGTACAGTAATAAAGCGGTACGTCTTTTCCGTTGATAATAAGCGTTTCGTCCGGCTCTCCTTTGGTAACATCGCCGAAAATATAAACGTTGGAATTTGTAATGTTCGTCGCCGAGCAGGTATAGACGATTCTGCCGCCAGACAGCCTTGCCATACCCTGCGCCTTCAACGGCGAAGTAAACGCAAAGTCGGGCGTGATATTGCCGTCTGCGTCAATCATGTCGGCTCGGATTCCGAACGCATTGCCGCTTTCAAGCCTGAAGGCATTACAGCGTGCGTAGAAAATCTCACCGCTTTTTGACATAATCTTGTGCGGAGACTTCAGTGCGCCGTCAACCGTCTTGTCCTTGTATTCGCCGATGTACAGAACACCGTCGCATACATTCACATACGAACAGGTGACATCGGTATAAAGGCTCTTGTTGATTGTAACGTCCGCATTGTTCTCAGCTTCAAGAATATCAGAGAGTGAAAGCACAAGCGTCACTCCCGTTGTTGCGACATACACGTTGTCCTCAAAGACAGCAATGCCGCCGAAGTGACCGAAGGATTTTTTGCCGTTATCCTTGTAAACGGCCGAAACGGACTTGATAAAGGTTCCGTTTCCGTCAAGCAAAATCACCTTAGACGGCAGAGTCTTGTTTTCATAATAACCCGAGATCAGGAAAGCGTCGTGCATTTCATCATAAAACAGTCCCTGCGGAATAAAGCCTTCATTCAGACCGGGAATCACAAAAGCATCATCTGACTTTTCGTAAAAAGACTTCAGACCGACATCGAACGGTCTTTTGCTTTCCACAACGCTCGTCTGACTGAGGTCAGCTGAGACTGTTCCGCCCTCGGCAATTTTCGGTGCACCGGTGATACTGAAGGCCAAAATCAGTGCAGAAGTTATTGCGAAAAACTTTTTGGCGATCAAACTGAATAAATCGTTCATTTTCTTCTCTTCTCCTCTAATGCATTTTTTTTGGAAAAATTCTTTCTCCATAAATATAATATAACTAAACAAAGAAATAAAAATTAACAATTTATTAAAATAAATAACACCCCGACACAAAAATTCGTCGGGGTGTTTGTGCATATTGTCAGTTTTATCCTAACTTCGAAATGCTTTCCTCAATCATCTTGATTTTTTCGGTAAGCTTTTCCGCTTCGGATTTCTGACCGTCGACGACCTGCTGCGGTGCTTTTGCAAGGAAACCGGGATTCGAAAGCTTATTATTGATCTGAGCAAGCTTCTTTTCGGCGTTTTCCTTTTCTTTGGTAAGGCGCTTTCTTTCCGCTTCAAAATCAACAAGATCGCCCATCGGGATATAAATCTTTGCGTGAGCGGTAACGATGCTGACGGCGTTCGGAATGTCAAAGTTTTCGCCTACTGTGACGTCGGAAGCGGAAGCCAGACGCTGCATGAAGACCGTTGCGGTATTAAATTCCTCCGTCTTGTCGGTTGCGATATAAACGTGCGCCTTTCTTGACGGCGGAACGTTCATTTCGCCTCTGCGGTTACGGATAGCACGGATGGCTTCCATGATGATTTCCATTTTTGCTTCGTCCTCGTCGAAAACAAGCTTTTCGCTGTATACCGGCCACGGGGCTTTCATGATCGTTTCGCCCTCGTGCGGAAGCGTCTGCCAGATTTCTTCGGTTATGAACGGCATGAACGGGTGAAGAAGCTTGAGCGTTTCGCTCATGACGTAGACTAAAACAGCCTTAACCTGTGTTGCTTTTTCGCCGCCTTGCTGAAGTCTGATCTTTGCAAGCTCGATATACCAGTCGCAGAAGATATCCCAGATAAAGTCGTAAAGCTTCGAAACGGCGATACCGAGCTCAAATTTTTCGAGGTTGTCGGTGACCTCTTTGACAAGCTTATTGAACAGTGAAAGAACCCACTTGTCCTCAAGCGCAAGCTCTTCGGGAATATGCGGTGCCGGCTCGTTTTCGTCAAGGTTCATCAGAATAAATCTTGCGGCATTCCAGATTTTGTTGGCAAAGTTACGGCTTGCCTCAACCTTCTTTTCGGAATAACGCATGTCGTTTCCGGGGCTGTTGCCCGTTGCCAGCGTCAGACGAAGGGCATCTGCGCCGTATTTGTCGATAACGATCAGCGGATCAATGCCATTGCCCAAGGACTTTGACATCTTTCTGCCCTGCTCATCACGGACGATACCGTGAATGAAGACCGTATCAAACGGAACCTCGCCCATCTGCTCGCAAGCCGAGAAAATCATTCTCGCAACCCAGAAGAAGATGATGTCATAGCCTGTAACAAGCGTGCTTGTCGGGTAATAATGCGCAAGCTCGGGGGTCTTGTCCGGCCAGCCGAGGGTTGAAAACGGCCAGAGAGCGGACGAAAACCAGGTGTCAAGTGTGTCGGGATCCTGCGTGATGTGCTCGCTTCCGCATTTACAGCACTTTGTCGCTTTCTCGCGGCTGACGGTGATTTCGCCGCAGTCCTCGCAGTACCAGGCCGGGATCCGGTGACCCCACCAAAGCTGACGGGAGATACACCAGTCACGGATATTCTCCATCCAGTTAAAATATATCTTATCAAAGCGTTCGGGGATAAACTTGGTCTTGCCGTCCTTGACCGCCTTGATCGCCGGTTCGGCAAGCGGCTTCATCTTGACAAACCACTGCTTGGAAACTCTCGGCTCAACAACGGTATGACAACGGTAGCATGAGCCTACCTCATGCTTGGTCGGTTCGATTTTAACGAGTGCGCCGGCATCGGTCAGGTCTTTTACAATCGCTTTGCGGCATTCCATCAGGTTCATACCGGCGTACTTGCCTGCCTTTTCGTTCATGAAGCCGTCGTCGGTCATGACGTTGATTACGGGCAGATTATTGCGAAGACCTACTTCGAAGTCGTTCGGGTCGTGCGCCGGGGTAATCTTAACCGCACCGGTTCCCTTGTCCATTTTGGCATAAGAGTCGGCAACAACCGGAATCTCACGGCCGATAACGGGGATGACCACCGTCTTGCCGATGACGTCCTTGTAGCGTTCGTCGTCGGGGTGAACGGCAACGGCGGTATCGCCGGGAATTGTTTCGGGTCTTGTGGTAGCAACCTCGATATAGCCGCTTCCGTCCTTGAACGGATATTTGAAGTGCCAGAAATTGCCGTCGTGCTCCTCATATTCAACCTCGGCGTCGGAAATCGAGGTCTTGCAGTGCGTGCACCAGTTGATAATCCGTTCGCCTCTGTAAATCAGACCTTTTTCATAAAGGTTACAGAAAACCTCACGGACGGCCTTCGAGCAGCCTTCGTCAAGCGTGAAGCGTTCTCTTTCCCAGTCGCAGGAAGAACCCATTTTCTTCAGCTGTTCGATGATTCTTCCGCCATACTGCGCTTTCCATTCCCACGCTCTTTTGAGAAAGCCTTCACGGCCGATATCCTCTTTCGTGATGCCTTCTTCTTTCATCGCGGCAACGATTTTCGCCTCGGTGGCAATCGAAGCGTGATCGGTTCCGGGAAGCCAGAGAGTATCGTAACCCTGCATTCTTCTGAAGCGGATCAGGATATCCTGAAGCGTGTTGTCAAGGGCGTGCCCCATGTGAAGCTGACCGGTGATGTTCGGTGGGGGAATCACGATGGTATACGGTTTCTTTTCGGGGTCCGGCTCGGCGTGGAAATAGTTTCCGTCAAGCCAGGTCTGATAAATACGATCTTCAACATTTTTCGGATCGTACTGCTTGGCAAGTTCTTTTGACATAAATTTATACACTCCTTTGAAGTTATAATCATAAAAACAAAAACACTCCGTCCTGCAATCAGGACGAAGCGTAACTTCGCGGTACCACCTGAATTCGAAGCTTTCGCTTCGCACTCTTTTATTCCGGGGTCTAATAGGCTTTTGCCGTTCTTCCCGAGGCTTCCAAGCGACCTTCACACTTTCTTTCTTCAAGGCTTGCACCGACCGCCTTTTCTCTGTAAGAACCAAAAAGTGTTACTCCTCTTGTTCAACGCCGTTTTGTTTGTCCTTGTGATTTTAGCATAAAGCGAGGATTGTGTCAAGGGTGAAAATGCGAACGATGCGGGACTCTTGCTCGTAGCTCGTTTCCCGCCTCGTCTTATTTGACCTTTGGTTTCGGTTATGCTATAATTAATATAATATGTTTTAACGGAGGCTTTTTGATGAGACTTCTTGTAATTGACGGAAACAGTATCGTCAACCGTGCGTTTTACGGCATCAAGCTGTTAAGCACCAAGGACGGTCAGTTCACGAACGGTATTTACGGCTTTCTGAATATTCTGATCCGCTTAAAAGAGGAATGTTCGCCCGACGGCGTGGCGGTGGCGTTTGATCTGAAAGCGCCGACATTCCGGCATAAAATGTACGACGGCTATAAGGCGGGAAGAAAGGGTATGCCGCCCGAGCTTCGCAGTCAGATGCCGATTTTAAAGAACCTGCTGACGCTTTTGGGTTATAAAATCGTCGAAAAAGAGGGCTATGAGGCCGATGATATTCTCGGTACTTTGTCCGCTCACTGTACGGGTGACGATAAGTGCTTTATTGCAACGGGTGACCGCGACTCCTTACAGCTTGTAAGCGACAACACAACCGTGCTTCTTGCGGCGACGAAAATGGGCAAGCCCGTTACGACTGTTTACGATACGGCGAAGATCAAAGAGGATTACGGTGTTTTACCGCGGCAGATGATTGAAATTAAGGCGTTGATGGGTGACTCGTCCGACAATATCCCCGGTGTCGCCGGGATCGGTCCGAAAACCGCAGGCGACCTGATCGCAAAATACGGGAATATTGACTATATCTATGAAAACCTCGATTCGCTCGACATCAAAAAGGGCGTGCATGATAAGCTGCTCAACGATAAGGACAACGCTTTTTTAAGCCGGACACTCGGAACGATCTGCCTGGACGCACCGATTGACTGTGACCTTTCGTCCTACGTTCCGACACCCGTCAACAATGCCGGAGCGATCAAGCTTCTTGTCAGCCTTGAGATGTTTGCGATGATCGAAAAGCTCGGACTGACCGCCGAAAAAGCGGAGATTCAGACGGCACAGGAAGAAAAGAATACGCTTGCATTCTCGGAAGAAAGAGACTTGCCGGGTCTTCTGGGACGGCTGAAAAATGAGGGCAAGGCGTACTTTGTGACCCTGTATCAAGGAAAAGAAATCACGGGCTTTGTGTTCTCGTTCGAAAAAGAGCTGAAACTGGTCGAAAGCACTTGCTTTGATTTTGACAGCTTTTGTGAAGCCTTTCTTTGCGGCGAATGGGAAAAATATACCTGCGATGTCAAACCGCTATATAAATTCGCTTTGTCTAAGGGACTCGAACTTCGAAACATTAAGATGGACACGAGCCTTGCCGGCTATATCCTCAATCCCTCCGCAAGCAGCTATGATCCGCTGCGTCTTGCGGCAGGCTTTAGCATCACCGTTCCCGAATTTGACTGTCCCGAAGCGCTTCGGGAAGCGTGTTCGTTTGCGTCTGTGCTTCGTGCGGTCAGCAAAAAGGCGGCTGACGAGATTGAAGAAAACGGACAGCACGAATTGTTCTATGACATCGAATTACCGCTTGCAAAGGTTCTGGCTTCGATGGAGCTTCACGGCTTTCTTGCCGATAAAGACGCAATCGCTTCGTACGGTGCGGAGCTTGAAACAAGCATTGACGAACTGAAAAGAAAGATCTTCGCTCAGGTTGGCTTTGAATTGAACCTCAATTCGCCCAAACAGCTTGGGGAGGCTCTGTTTGAGAAAATGGGGCTTCCGGCGAAGAAAAAAACCAAGTCGGGTTATTCCACAAACGCCGAGGTGCTCGAAGAGCTTTCCTACGATTATCCGGTCGTGGCGGATATTCTTCGCTACCGCACGCTGTCGAAACTGAAATCGACCTACTGTGACGGTCTTCTGAAAGAAATCGAGGACGACGGCAGAATCCGCTCGACTTTGAATCAGACCGAAACCCGTACGGGACGGATCTCTTCGCTTGAGCCGAATCTTCAGAACATTCCTGTCCGCTACGATGAGGGCAGAAAAATCCGCCGCTTCTTTACGGCAGGCGAGGGGAACGTGCTGATCGACGCCGACTATTCCCAGATCGAGCTTCGTGTGCTTGCCGATATCGCCGAAGACGAAACGATGATTGCTGCGTTCAATAACGGAGACGATATCCACGCCATCACCGCGTCACAGGTGTTTAATATGCCGCTTGACATGGTAACGCCGTTGATGAGAAGCCGGGCGAAAGCGGTCAACTTCGGAATCGTTTACGGCATCGGCGCTTTTTCGCTTGCCAAGGACATCGGCGTCACAAGAAAGGAAGCCGACAACTATATCAAAGGCTATCTTCACCATTACAGCGGAATCAACCGCTACCTGTCGCATGAGGTCGAGCTGGCAAGGGAAAACGGTTACGCCGAAACGCTTTTCAGAAGACGGCGCTATCTCCCCGAGCTTACCGCCTCGAATAAAATGCTTCAGGCGTTCGGGGAACGGGTCGCCAAAAATATGCCTGTGCAGGGTACGGCGGCGGACATCATCAAAATCGCCATGGTGCGGGTTTATGAAAGACTCAGGGCAGAAAAGTTTGATGCCTGCCTGATTATGCAGGTGCACGATGAACTGATTGTGGAATGTCCGGAAAAAGACAGCAAAAAGGCGGCGGAAATTTTGAAAGAAGAGATGGAAAACGCCTGCAAAATGAAAGTCCGACTGCTCGCCGAAGTCAATATCGGTAAAACGTGGTATGACGCAAAAGGCTGAACCACAACAGCTTGTGGTGAACAAAAATTCGTTGTTAAAAACGTCCTATTTCAGGGCGTTTTTTTGTTTGTTTTTTTAATCTTCTTTTTGCCCGTTAACCTTGACAAAACGGACAGGCAACTTTATAATATTTTTGTGGTGAATCGTGGTGAATTGGTTCAACTTGGTGTTGAATGTCATCATGAAGTGAGAATGAAAGGCAGGTGTGAGCGATGTTTGGCTTTACGGGAAGCTTCGAGCATAATCTCGATTCGAAAAACAGACTGTTTGTCCCGGCGAAATTCCGCGAAAAGCTCGGCGACAGCTTTGTTATCCGTGTCAAGCCGTCAAGACATCCTCATATCGAGTGTTTCACCGAAGAAGAATTCGAAAAAAGAGTTGAGCGTGAGCTTAGTCACGCTACGGACGAATACACCCGTGAAAAGCTGCTTTTCGCTTCCCGGTCGAACGCCAACGTTGTCTCGGTTGACTCGCAGGGAAGAATCAGCGTCAATGCCACGATCCTCCGGTATTCCGGTCTTGAAAAAACGGGACTTTTCGTCGGCATGGGTGACCATGTTCAGATCTGGAATCCCGTAAAGTACGACGAATACTTCATGCAGATCAACGACGAAATCGCCAAGGACGAGGAAGCCTCGCTCAAGGAAGCCGAAAAACGCCGCGAGTTCAAGGCGGACGGCCGCTTTATCGAGCTGAAGAATTAAGAGGTTTCGCGTATGGATTTTTCTCATAAAAGCGTGCTTCTTGACGAGTGTATCGAAGCACTCGGTATCAAGCCCGGCGGCATTTACGTTGACTGTACGGCCGGCGGCGGCGGACACAGCCGCAAAATACTCGAAAAGCTTAACGGCACAGGCAGACTGATTGCCGTTGACCGCGACCCCGATGCCATCAGTGTCCTTCACGAACGGCTCGGCGGATATCCGAATGTTACCATTGTAAAAGATAATTTTTTCAATATCAAAACGATTCTGTCCGGGCTCGGTCTTGACGGGGCGGACGGAATTCTTGCTGACCTCGGCGTAAGCTCGTTTCAGCTTGACAACGCCGAAAGAGGCTTTTCGTTCCATAATGACGCGCCGCTTGACATGAGAATGTCAAAAGAGGGAAAATCCGCGGCGGACATTGTCAACACCTACGACGAAAGACAGCTTTCGTTCATCTTCAAAAAATACGGCGAGGAAAAATTCGCCGCAAGCATAGCAAAAGCAATTGTAAGAGAAAGAGAAAAAAGAAACATCGAAACGACACTCGAACTTGCCGAAATCGTCAAATCGGCGATTCCCGCCGCCGCAAGAAGGACGGGCGGACACCCGGCAAGAAGAACCTTTCAGGCTTTAAGAATTGAGGTCAACGGAGAACTTGACCGCCTTGCCGAAGCGGCACAGGATCTGTTCGAAAGCTTGCATAAAGGCGGGCGACTTTGCGTTATCACGTTCCATTCGCTCGAGGACAGGCTTATCAAACAGACCTTTGCTTCGTTATGTCAGGGCTGTACCTGTCCGCCGGAGTTTCCGGTCTGCGTGTGCGGAAAAACACCGAAAGGTGTTCTTCCGTTTAAGTTCAAAAAGCCGACGGAGAAAGAGCTTGAGGAAAATCAGCGTTCAAGAAGTGCAACGCTCCGATGTATTGAGAGAAAAGAAGAAAACATCTGATTTTTGTTTGGGGGAGAGAATATATGGCGGTCGAATATTTATTTGACTATACATCGGCGGCACCGGAACTGTTTCCGCAGCCGATACCCGAAAAAAAGCCGCAGGCCGAAAAGAAGCCTGAGCTGAAAGAAGTGAAAAACCCCCGTGCCGATCTCAGGCAGCAGACCGTAGCGTCTCACCTGAAGGCTGCGAAGTTTTCGGCATTGGTTGTTGTGGTTATGCTGTCGTTTGTGCTCCTTTGTACAAGCTTTTCGGCACTCAGATCGAGCCGCATCAACTATAATAAACAGCTGGATACACTTGAAATTTATAAAAACGACCAGAAACAGGTTGCCGCCCGTCTTGCCAAGCTTGTCTCGGTGGACAAGATCGAAAAGATCGCCGTCGAAAAGCTCGGAATGATCAAGCTTTCCGAAGAGAATATCATCTATGTCGATACGGCGGATAAAAACAAGATGATTACCGACAATTAAGCGGTTCAGGCATTATTTGTAACGGTGTTTGAATACAATTAAAAGACGCAAACGATTCGCCTTATTAATGAGCGGACGGCTCGTCAAAGATTATTTGCTAATTATCATTTTGCACACTTTGGTTGCCATTGGTTAAAGTTGAGGGAGTCGAAAACAATACCGTGTTCGACTCCCTTTGACTTAACTTGTCGTCCAGAGAAAGGGGGCTTTTTGCTTGAAACTGAGAGTGAGAAAAAACACGGTTTCCCGCCGTGCGGATAATTCCTATAAGCACAGAGCAAGAGGAATCACGGCCTTTTTGCTTGTGTTTTTGCTGCTTGTCGGCGTGGTAAGAGTCGGCTATATTGTTATCGCTCACGGCGAAGAATACCGTTCGATAGCCGAGGCCAATCAGCTTTATGATGAAATTATACCGGCAGTCCGGGGAACGATCTATGACTGCAACATGAATCCGCTTGTAACGGGTTCTTCTGCGTGGATACTGACGGTTGACCCGAAAGAAATCTACACCTATTTTTCAACAAGATTCAACAAGAAGCTTGATGACGGAACAGTCATCACCGAAAAAGCGGACGAAAAGCGGAATGCGTATTATTTGTTTTTGTCGAAAAAGCTTGCGGCGATACTCGACATGAAGCCGAGAGAAGTGAAAGAGATTCTGACACAAAAAGATAAGCGTTATGCGAGAGTCAAGAAAAAGGTCGATGCTTCCCAACGGCTGGAACTTGACGAATTCTTCAGCTATGAATATGTCTATAACACCGGTGTGACGAAAAAGGGCGAGGAATACGAAGAAACCGTCAAGGCTTCAAAATTTTTCAACTATGAAAACGACTCGATCCGGATTTATCCCGACAATAACTTCGCTTCAACGGTTATCGGTGCGACGAACTATAACGGTGACGGTATCAGCGGCGTTGAAATGCAGTACAATTCCGCTTTGAAGGGCACCGACGGAAGAAAGGTCACGGCGAAGGATGCGTATAACAATGCCGTTGATTCAAGCTTTGAAACCATCAACGATCCGATCGAGGGCAACGGCGTTGTGCTGACGATTGATTCGAATATTCAGATGTATCTTGAAAACGCACTCCGTCAGGCAAAGGAGAACACCAAGGCAAACGGCGTTTTCGGAATCGTTATGGACGTCGATACGGGTGCGGTGCTTGCCATGAGCGATAAGCCGGATTTCGATCTGAATGACCCATACAAAATCGTTGACGAAAACGAGATCAAAATTCTCAAGTCCTATGAGGACGACAAAAAGTATAATCAGATGGTGACCGATGCGCTGTATTCCCAGTGGAACAGCTTCTGCATCACAAGCACCTATGAGCCGGGCTCGACCTTCAAGATCTTTACGGCTGCTGCGGCGCTTGAAGAGGGGGTGGTCGGTCTGAATACGACTTATACCTGCACCGGTGCTTACAAGGTTGCAAACGACACGACCATCCATTGTGCCAACACCGCCGGTCACGGTACCCAGACCTTTACGCAGGGTCTTATGAATTCGTGCAATCCGTTCTTTATTGATATCGGACAGAAGCTCGGGGTCGAGCGATACTATAAGTATTTCGACGCTTTCGGCTTTACCCAGAAAACGGGTATTGATCTTACCGGGGAAGCGTATCCGGTTTACCATTCGCTTGAAAAAATGGGAAAGGTTGAGCTGGCCAGTACCTCTTTCGGTCAGTCGGTAAGACTCAGCCCGATTCAGATCATCACCGCAACGTGCGCAATTGCAAACGGCGGAAAGCTGATGAAGCCGTACATTGTTGACAGCATTGTCAACAGCGAAGGCAGCGTTGTTTCGAAAACCGAGCCGACTGTCAAGCGTCAGGTAATTTCCGAAAGCACGGCGGCAACCGTAAGACAGATGATGGAAGCCGTTGTTGAGGGCGGTACGGGTAAAAACGCCTATATTGCCGGCTACCGTGTTGCGGGAAAAACGGCAACGAGTGAAAAGCTTGACCTGAAAACACAAAAAGGTGAAAAAGCGTCAAAGCAAATGAAATACGTTGCTTCCTTTGTCTGCTTCGCGCCGGCGGACGATCCGCAGGTGGCGATTCTTGTCGGGGTTGACGATCCTCCGGGAGAATACAGAGGCGGCGGTGTTATTGCTGCTCCGATTGCAAGAGAAGTTATGGATTCGACGCTGAAATATCTGAATGTCAAGCCGCAGTATACGCAGGATGAGCTGAGTAAGGTCACCTATACGGCTCCGAATCTTATCTCAAAGACGGTGGCCGATGCAAAAGCGACTGCTGCGGGCAAGGGCTTTACTATACGAGTTGTCGGAAACGGAAAGACGGTAATATCGCAGGTTCCGGCTTCCGGACAGACAATACCCAAGGGAGGCGTTGTGGTCGTTTATACCGAAAGCGACGCAAAAGCACAGGTTGTTGAAGTACCCGATTTCGCGGGGATGAGTGTGTCGCAGGCCAATCAGGCGGCTCTTGCGGCGGGGATCAATATTATTATTTCGGGACCGGCAGGCGAGGCAAGCGCCCAGGTTTACAGCCAGAGCGTTTCCAAAGGCACAAAGATTCAGACCGGTTCAAGTGTAACTCTTTATTTCCATTCGACAACCAAGGTCGTTGACTAATAACGACCGGCGGAGGTGCTTATGAAGCTTTCTCAATTGCTTTTTGCGGCAAATATCGATTATCAAGCACAGGACGAACATATTGATTTTATTACGGATGATTCAAGAAAATGCAGACCCGGCTGTCTTTTTGTCTGCCGGAAAAATGCGGAAGAATATGTTCAGCAGGCTCTTGAAAACGGCGCTGTGCTTGTTGTCGGCGAAAAAAAGCTTTGTGAAAGCTGTGCCGTTGTCGAAGATGCGGGCAAGGCCTATGCCATACTGTGCCGTGAGTTTTTCGGCCGCCCCGATGAAGAAATGAAAATCATCGCCGTTACGGGTACAAACGGAAAAACCTCCGTCAGTACGATCCTTCACCATATTCTTACCAAAAGTTCAAGAAAATGCGGGCTGATCGGAACCGTGGAAAACAAGCTTGATACCGACCAAAAGGCCACGATGACAACACCGGACAGCTTTGAGCTGTATTCCTATCTACGCAAGACGGCGGATATCGGCTTTGATCACTGTGTGCTCGAAGCGTCGTCGCAGGGGCTGTGTCAGCACCGGCTGTATGCGATGAAGTTCCGGACGGGAATTTTTACCAATCTCACCGAGGATCACCTCGATTACCATAAAACCTTTGAAAATTATAAAAATGCCAAGCTCTCGCTTTTTCCCGACTGCGATACGGCAATCATAAACTATGACGACCCGTACGCAAAAGAATTTGAAAAGGCGGGAAGCCGGAAAGTGATCACCTACTCGCTGACAAGCGATGAAGCGGACTTCACGGTGAAAAATATTGTCCTGAAAGACGACTCGACCTCATTTGTGCTGGTTGCCAACAATCTGATTCATACCTTTACGTTTCCACTGAAAGGTGAAATCTGGGTCAGGAACGCTGTTGAGGCGATCATCGCCGCTTTTGATATGGGCGTCAGCCTTGACGAATGCTCGGCTGCCCTTCGCTCTTTCACGGGCGTTAAAGGACGAATGGAAACCGTGTCGGCACCCGTTCCGTATGAGATTATTATTGATTATGCACACACGGAAGACGCGATCAAAAAAGTTCTGCTGTCTTTGAGAAGACAGTGCAAGGGTCGGCTGATTACCGTTTTCGGCTGCGGCGGCGACCGGGAGAAGGAAAAACGCAGCCGGATGGGAAAAGCGGTGTGTTCGCTTTCGGATATGGCGGTTGTCACGACGGATAACCCCCGCAACGAAGATCCGCTTGATATTATTGATGATATTCTTGCCGGTATGAAGCAAAGCCGCATTCCGGTTTATATCAAACCCGACCGACGTCAGGCAATTGCCTTTGCATTGAAAAAAGCCGGAAACGGTGACACGATACTGATTGCCGGCAAGGGTCACGAGGAGTATCAGATCATCGGCAGTGAAAAACTGCCGTTTGACGAAAGAGAGATTATAAAAGAATGTCTTTTATAAGGCAATCCTTTTTGGAGATTGTCATAAAACAACGGAAGGATGATTAAAATGAATTTGTTGACTGCTGCTCTGATTTCGGCTGTGATTGCTTTTGTGCTTACGGCGGTTCTCGGACGTGTTCTGATTCCGGAGCTTCATAAGCTGAAGTTCGGTCAGAATATACTTACAGATATCGGACCGAGCTGGCACGCAAAAAAGCAGGGTACGCCGACCATGGGCGGACTGATGTTTATTATCGGAATCACCGTTTCGGTTATCATTACCGCACTTTTGTGCAAGGCGTTTTCGATTCCGGTTTTTTCCGAGGACGAGAACATCAGAAGTGTTGAAATCGTAAAGCTTGTTTCGGGTTTTCTTCTTGCCATCTGCTCGGCAATGATCGGCTTTGCCGACGACTACATCAAGGTCGTCAAAAAGCGTAACCTCGGACTGACCGAAATTCAGAAAACGATTCCGCAGCTTTTGATTATCGCCGGCTATCTTGCTTCGCTTACGATTGCGGGAAGCACCTCGATGATTATTCCTCTTGTCGGAAGAGTCAGCTTTGACACCGTGCCGGGTCTTATTTTCTATTATTTCTTCGGAGCGTGCGCCATTTACGGAACGATCAATGCCGTCAACTTCACGGACGGTCTGGACGGACTTTGCGCCGGAGTAACACTTCCCGTCGGTGTAAGCTTCGTTGTCATGGCGGTGATTTATAAAACGACGCCCGTCGGAATTATCGGTGCGGCTCTTGCCGGCGGTCTTGCGGGGTATCTTATCTGGAACCATTACCCGGCAAAGGTTATGATGGGCGACACCGGTTCGAATTTCCTCGGCGGTCTTGTTGCGGCGCTGGCATATGCGATTGACTGTCCGTTGATTATCCTTGCCGTCGGAATCATCTATGTCATTGAAGCGATGTCCGATGTCATTCAGATCGGCAGCATCAAGATCCGACACAAGAAGGTCTTTAAGATGGCGCCGATTCATCATCACTTTGAAATGTGCGGCTGGAACGAAAAGAAAATTGACGTTGTTTTCAGCCTGATCAGCGTTGTCGGCGGTGCGGTCGCAATCCTTCTTATGTATTTTACCGTGAAATAAGAAATAGGGATATAAATTTTAGTTTGTCGGTCGCAAGGCGACGCCAATGCCGGGTCAGGCGGTGTATGATTGAAAACGGACAGCCCGAGCCGTGAGCAGGTCGGTAGATTTTAGTTTGTCGGTGGGGACTCCCTCAGTCACTGCGTGACAGCTCACTCACCAGGGAGCCAATTCTCATCAGCCTGAAGGACGGCAATTGAGCCTCCCTCGTGAGGGAGGTGGCGGCGTTAGCCGTCGGAGGGAGTAAGCTAAGCTGAATCTCACCTTGCGCTGATGGTCAGCTGAAAAACCCCTCTGTCAGCAGAGCTGACATCTCCCCTTTCAGGGGAGAAAAATATTTCATCAAGTTCGTTATAAAATGATTCTCCCCTGAAAGGGGAGATGTCACGAATGTGACAGAGGGGTTTCAACAAACGAAAACGTCATGCCAACCCACAATCAGCACAGTCTGAACCGAAATCATATTTACAACCGAAAGTGAGGTGCCGGATATGGCAGAAAAAGCCGAAAACAAAACGAGAAACAAACCACCGAAAAAGAAAAAGAGCGAATTCAAAAAGCTTTTTCATATGGGAAGTATTGATGTTATCTTCTGCTGCATCGTGTTTTTGCTGTTTGCGTTCGGTCTTGTTATGATGTATTCGGCAAGCTATGCCTTTGCCGCCGCGCAGGAGGGAAGTGCAAATGCCTATCTGAAAAAGCAGCTGTTTTTCGGAATACTCGGCATTATTGCGATGTTCGTTGTGAGCTTTGTTGATTACCGGATATTCAACAGCTGGGTCACGCCATTTGTTATCATGCCGGTTTCGTTGCTGCTGTTGCTTGCGGCTTTTGTTCAGAACCGCGGAAGCGCCATCAAACGTTGGCTCAGTCTCGGACCGGTTGGTTTTCAGCCGTCGGAAGTCGCAAAATTAGCGTTGATTTTAGTTATGGCGTATATGATATGTATACTCAGTCAGACGCTCGAAGCCAAAAAAGGACAAAAAGTGATTGCCAGGCGTTCGGGCTTGACTACTTTTGAAAAAGGCTTATACTATTTTATAGATGCGCCGTGGAAAGCGAGTGCGCTTCTTTCGGCTGTGATCGTTGTATTCGCCGCATTTGTTATCATCGGTAAGCATCTTTCGGGTACGATCCTGATTTTCCTGATCGGTGTGGCGATGCTGTGGCTCGGCGGTGTGCCGAAACGGTATTTTGCGGCGTTGGGTGCTTTTGTTGCGGTGGTCGTCGTTGTCGTTATGCTAAAGCCCGACTTGCTCAAGCTGTTCAGTGACTATGCTTATGAACGGATCATGGTCTGGAAAAACAAGGAAGCTTTCGGGAACACGACCTATTGGCAGACCGAACAAGGTCTTCTTGCAATCGGTTCGGGTGGCTTTTTCGGCTTGGGACTCGGCAATTCAAGACAAAAGCTTCTTTATGTTCCCGAGCCGCAGAACGATTTCATCTTTACAATCGTCTGCGAGGAACTCGGCGTGATCGGCGCGGCGGCGGTTATCATTCTTTTCGCCGTACTGATTATCAGAGGCTTTATGATCGCCGTACGGGTCAAGGACTACTTCGGTTCGCTTCTGGTTTGCGGAATTATGATGCAGATCGGACTTCAGGTACTTTTGAATATTGCCGTTGTTACCGACTCGATCCCGAACACGGGTATTTCACTTCCGTTTTTCAGCTACGGAGGCACATCGCTGTTTATTCTGTTCCTCGAAATGGGGCTTGTGTTGTCCGTTTCAAGAAAATCCTATATAGAAAAAATCTGAGCAGACGAAAAACTGCCTGTCAAAAGGTTTTTGCCGATTGTAAAGCGTTTTAAGGTTTGCTTTTCAGGACTGTTTCGCATTTTCGGGACAGTCCGAAATCTGTTAAATAAAGGCAATCTCAAAAAACGTCCCGGCATTCGTCATAGCACACAACTAATGCCGTCTTTGTCGTTAAAAATCCTTGAAATACACAGAGTATTCCTGCGGATTTTTGCCGAAGCAGACGCAAGTCAAAGCCGATACGGTTTTAAGCGATGAATTTCCGCCGCTACGGCGTCAGACAAGCTCGAAATGCGTCAGCATTTCTCCGCTTTCTTTCTTGTCTCGACAAACATTCATTCGCTTAAAACTTCGCAGAACCTGAAAGCAAATATTTTGCGTACAGCGTAACGCTTTGAGCTGCAGGCATACTGACGTATGTCAAGGTGAAAAGTGTTGCGATGTGCGTGAAATATTTGATTTCAGGCGTATCG
>JALEYA010000056.1 GCA_022779945.1 Oscillospiraceae bacterium
ATACATACCGTCGTTGTTGGCCGGGAAGTAAACGAGCTTGTGCATAAATCTCTGTCTGAAGCGCTGAAGCTGAGAGGGTCTCGGCGTTCCGTGCGCCATCATGGTGAAATCGTTATACATACATGAGTCCCAGCAGCGGTATCTCTGAATTCCGTGGCCGGTGTCATAGTCTCTGATGTCGTAACACTGACAGGTCGGGCAGACGAATGTGCACGCACCGCAGCCGAGGCAGGAAGCCGAAAGCTTTTCCCATTCGGGAGCGTCAAACTTCGCTTCTGTTGCGTCGCCGTCCCAGCCGTCAAGCGAAAGAGAAGCAAGCGGAAGATTTTCCACAATTCCCTTGATTTTTGCCTTTTCGGCTTCAATCTTTTCGTCAGCGTCTTCTTCGGTGAGAACCGAAGCGACAGCCTTGGTCAGTTCTTCGCCCTTTTCGGTAAGCGGCTTCCAATAAAGCTTTTCGCCGACAAACCATGTGGCAACGTCCGCCTTGGGTTCGGACGGGTCGATACCGAAAACCGAGCAGAAGCAGCTTTCTTCAGGTTCACTGCAGGCCGTGGCAACAACCGTACAGTTTTCACGTCTTGCCTTGTAGAAGGAATCCGCAGGCTCGGAAAGGAAAACCTTATCAAGAACGTCAAACGAAGTAACGTCGCAGGCACGGACACCGAAAACAACGGTCTTTTCCGTCGGAATCGTGTCGGGCATTACCTTGATTTTTCCCTCTGTCTTTTCAAAGGAAACAATGTTTTCGCTTTGCGGGAAGAACATATCCTTGGGGGATTTTACGGTTTTGAGTTCCTCACAGTATTCGGTTCCGGCTTCATACTTTGCAAAGTTGTTCTGACCTGCCTTTTTGACGGGGAGGTACAGCTCACAAGAAGCCGCAATCGCACCGAATAAATCGGAAAGCTTGGATTTTTCAATCGTATACATGCTTATTCGTTCCCCCTCTCGTGTACAACGGACGGCTCGGCGTCGTCAAAGGTGAAGTTCACAAGCGGCGCTCTTGAACCGACTTCTTCACCGGCCTGATAGTCGCCGTAAAGCTCGTCAATATCCTTGATGAACTTGCGGTTGAGAAGATGAAGCGGAATGCCCTGCGGACAGACTCTTGAACATTCGCCGCAGTCCGTGCATCTTCCGGCAACGTGGAAAGCCCGGATGATATGGAACATTTTTTCTTCGAACGAGTTCGAGTTGACCTTTCCGGCGGCACCGGAAACGGGGTTATCAAACACGCACTTCATGCACGAGCACGCCGGACATACGTTCCGGCAGGCATTACAGCGGATGCACTTGGAAAGCTCATTGTTCCAGAAAGCGAAACGTTCTTCGCTTGTCATATTTTCGAGCAGCGCAACACCCTCAAAGCGGTCTGCGCCTTTTTCGCCGGGTTCTTCCACGTCAATCACTTCATCGAACGCCTTGAAGTCCTTGCCCTTACAGCAAACGCACTTTTCTAAAAGAGCGTCCGCACGCTTACACTTCTTTTCGCCGTAAATCGTCCTGATGTCAAGCTCATCGCCGTTGTCAAGAACCTTTGTGATCCCCTTGAAGCCCATTGCCTTGAGCTTTTCGATGTCAAGCATACCCTTACAGCCGACGCCGATGACGTAAATCTTATCTCTGTCGATTCTATGCTCGGTCAGAAGCTGATTGAACGAATACGTATCGCAGGGCTTGAGAAGAACAAGAATTTTCCCCTCTTTCTGATCCTTGCAGGCGTTGATGAGATATTTGCTTAAGTTTGCACCGCAGAAGCTGCCGTACTCAAGTTCGGAAAGCTCGTCTGCGGACTCAAAAAATGCGGGAGTGACATCATAGAAAAAGTCGCCGCATTTATAGCCGAGAACTCTTGTGACCGTTCCGTCCGAAAGAAGCTCGCCGGCTCTTTTGATTACCAATCCTCTTACTTTTTGCATCTGATGTCTCCTAACTTCACATTCTCGCCAAGTTCCGTGATGGTTTTCGCAAAGTCATTCATAACGAGCGAAAACTTCTGGCCCT
>JALEYA010000069.1 GCA_022779945.1 Oscillospiraceae bacterium
GGAACCACTGAACGGTTTGTTTTTGGGAGTCAGACATGATAGCCTCCTTACAATTCGTAATTCGTAATGCGTAATGCGTAATTGCGCCAAAGACTGAGAAAATAGCAAAATTACTTCCGCAAAATGAATTTCATTATCTAATAAAATAATTACTGTTTCATCTTTAAGTTTTGCGTTTTGGTAATAGAAATTAAAAGGCGAATGATTTCCTGACAGTCGGCATAAATGCTGTCAAAAAGCTGTTTACTGATATATTCACTTCCATAAAGCAGTTCCAACCAGTATTCGGTTTCTGACGCTTCTTTTAATGCAATATTCATTTTTGCATAGAAGTCGGCTTTCGACTGCCCTCTTACGCTTTCTCTTATATTCGCCCCTATACTTGTACCACTTCGCATAATTTGCTTCTACATAATATATTCTGATTTTTCGTTTGTCAGATATTTGTATAGCTTTATTATTCTTAATTCGAAGTGCTTACTTTTATTGACAACAACATTATCTTCGTACATAGTATCACCGTTTATTAAAATCAGACTAACCGTCAATACGATCAGTCTGACATTATTCTGATTTTTTAGAAGCGAGTAAACATCAGTCGAATTGCGCATTTTAAATTACGCATTACGCTTTGTCATCTCACTTTCCATTCCTTCGGTGAGTTGAAATGAAGCTTGCCGGTCATTTCATCAGCCGAAAACAGCTTGTATTTGACAACGCCCATAATATAGCGTTCATCAATAAAGCCGATTTTCTCCGAGCGGCTGTCGGTTGAACCCTGTCTGTTGTCACCCATGACGAACACGCAGCCTTCAGGCACAGTTACGGGAAATTCAACGCCCTCACTGTTGATGGTTTCGTTATTGATATACGGCTCGTCAAGTACCTTTCCGTCAACCGAAACCTTGCCGGTCGAAAAGTCAATATCAACCTTTTGGTTTTCCGTAGCGATAATACGTTTGACGATCGGTTCGTCAAACCAGTTCGGCTGGGTAATGATTACGACCTGACCGTAGGACGGATTGTTATCATACGCGGAAACCATCAGCCAGTCATTGTCGTTAAGAGTGGGCACCATGGAAGTGCCGACAACACCGACAACACGGAATACAAAAGTAAACAACAGCATGATTGTGACAATAGCCGAAGCCAGAACCGAAGCAATGTCATAAAAGTTTATTACAATCTTATCTTTGAAAGTCTGTTCTTTTTTGTCTTTTTTATCGAGATCCTGCTGCATCATTCATCATCTCCACAGGGATTTTATTCATATTAATGCTTATAGCTTAAATTTGCTTAAACAAGTTGATGTTTTAAGCACAATTCGGTGTCGCACCGTTACAAATACAAAGAGGGAGCGGACCGCTCCCTTTATCTTTGTTGTTTTGCAAATCAGCCGAGCTTTTCCTTAACCTTAGCTGACTTACCGACTCTGTCGCGAAGATAATAAAGCTTACTTCTGCGAACCTTACCTTCTCTGACAGTTTCAACCTTCGCAACGTTGGGAGAGTGAACGGGGAATACTCTTTCAATACCAACACCGTAGGATACACGGCGTACGGTAAAGGTTGAAGAAATTCCGCTGCCTCTCTTGGCGATAACGGTGCCTTCAAAAACCTGAATTCTTTCTCTGTTGCCTTCACGGATCTTAACGTGAACACGAACAGTGCTACCGATGTTGATTTCGGGAGCGTCAGCCTTCAGGCTTGCGTCAGAGATGAGTTTGAGTTTGTCCATGGTTTTTCCTCCTAAATTCGCCACGTTCGTACCGTAAAAACAGCAGAGGACCGCTTTATAATTACTGACTGAATTCAGCCGGCATCAAACCTACCCGTAACGGGTCTGTACAAATGCCTAAGTATTTTATCACAAAGAAACGGATTTTGCAAGTGTTTTTTGAAAATTATTTGAACTCAGTCAAATCAGCGGTCAGAAGCCGCTTTCTTGTGATAAGACAGACCGATTCCGGGATTTCTTTTCCGATCAGATCCGCAAGAAGTGAGGGATTGATATTCGATTTGCTTCCTGCCGGAAGTCTTACAAAAAGTCTGACCCCGTTTTCGGTGTCGGTGATTCCGGGATCAAAAATAAGCGGTTTCAGATCAATCTCTTTCATCACCTTTTTATGTCCCTTTTTGCCGGGCTTCTGAATGATGATCTCGTCCTTTGATAAAATGCCGTTTATCGCTTCTTTCGCTTGTTCACGGTCAAAATCTCCGTCAAAATCAAGAGTGAATTCACCGTATGCGATTTCTTTCGGATCAGAAACCGGCTGTGTCACGGCGGTCACATGGATACCATCGGGCATAACGGCTTTGAGCTTTCCGAGGATTTCGCCGTCCGTGACAGTGCCCTCAATCTTGATGTCCATTGATTCACATTCGCTTTCCATACCGAGAGAAAGCGGCAAAGAAAACGTCATATATGGGTGCGGATTGAAGCCTTCGGTGTACCAGAGAGGTATTTCGCTTCTCCGGATCGCTCGGGTTACCGTTCTCATCAGGTCAAGGTGCGAAATATAGCGGATCATGCCTTTTTTCTCAAACCAAATTCTTACTAAGCGCATCGCATTTTCCTCCGTTCAACATATTCGCTCCGCAACCGGCACATTGGATACGGCAATGATCGGTCGTCTTGCCCTCATAAGCCTTTTTATTTTCGTCAATCAGGAACTGCTTCCGGATTCCGTAATCAAGGTGATCCCACGGAAGAACCTCGTCAAAATCACGCTTTCTTGACGAGTAGAACAGCGGATCGACGCCGCACTCATCAAATGTCTTTTCCCAAACGTCGATTTTAAAGCTGTCGTCCCACGAATCGAACTTACATCCGTTTTTCCATGCGGCTTCAAGAACATCACAAAGCCGCCTGTCACCTCTTGCAAATACACCTTCAAGGAAGCTGATGTCGATCTTATGATAGCTGACTCTGACCTTTTTGGTCTTAACCGAGGAAAGAAGATGATCCTGTTTCATTTTCAGTTCATCTCTCGTGTTCTGCGCCTCCCATTGGAACGGAGTAAACGGCTTCGGAACGAAGGATGCCACACTGATGGAAACCTGTACACCCTTACCCTTGGGCTTATCCGGGTTACGGTAAAACTCGTCCACCACCTTTTGTGAAAGATCGGCGATTCCGGCAACATCATCAAGCGTTTCGGTCGGAAGACCAAGCATAAAGTAAAGCTTGACCGACGTCCAGCCGCCCGAAAAAGCCTTCCTTGAGGTTTCAAGCACCTCTTTTTCGGTAACGTTTTTATTGATTGCGTCACGAAGTCTCTGCGTTCCGGCTTCAGGTGCAAAGGTCAGTCCGCTTCTTCTCACGGTCTGAAGCTTTTCCATCAACTCGTCCGAGAAGTTGTCAACACGAAGCGACGGAAGCGCAATATTGATTTTTTCGGGAATCGTCCAGTCAAACAGCTTGTTGATAAGCGTCTCAAGTCCTGTATAATCGCTTGTACTCAAAGACGAAAGCGAAATTTCATCGTAGCCCGTACTTTTGCAAAGTGCCTTGCACTGCTCGTTGATAACATCGGGAGATTTTTCTCTTATCGGGCGGTACAAAAAGCCCGCCTGACAAAAGCGGCAGCCTCTGATACAGCCACGGAGAATTTCGTGAACCACCCGATCGTGTACAACCTCGATAAACGGTACGATGAACTTATCGGGATAGCTGACGGAATCAAGGTCGGAAATAATTCTTTTCTTCACCTTTTCGGGCGCAGTTTCTTTCGGCGTGATCGCCTTGATTGTACCGTCTTCATGATAAGAAATATCGTAAAGTGACGGAACATAGATACCCTCGATTTTTGCGGCACGTCTTAAAAATTCCTGTTTGCTTGTCCCCTCTTTCTTACATTCTTTCAAAAGATCAAACAGCTCGTTTGAAACCTCCTCGCCCTCGCCCAGCGAAAAAATGTCAAAAAAGTCCGCAAGCGGTTCGGGATTGCAGGCGCACGGACCGCCGCCGACAACAATCGGAGTCAGCGAAGTGCGGTCTTTTGCTCTTACGGGAAGTCCCGCAAGGTCGAGCATATTCAAAACATTCGTATAGCAAAGCTCATACTGAAGCGTAAAACCGATCAGGTCAAAATCTTTGATCGGGTCGCCGCTTTCAAGCGCATAAAGAGGAAGCGATCGTTTTCTCATCTCCTCTTCCATATCGTGCCACGGCGCAAAAACGCGTTCGCACCACACGTCGTCACGCTCATTCGCCGCCGAATAAAGAATTTTGATTCCGAGGTGAGACATACCGATTTCGTAGCAATCGGGGAAACAAAAAGCGTATCGGATATCCACCTTGTTCTTGTCCTTAATCACGCTGTTCAGTTCGCCGCCCGTATAACGTCCGGGCTTTTGAACAAGCGGAAGTATTTTTTCGATTTCTTTGTTAACCATAGCATTCACCCGGCAAAGCCGGCCTTTCATTTTTCCGGATTCTGATGGGAAGATATCCTCAGTTTTATGTTTACCGCCATCAGGTAAAGACATGCACAGATAAGACTGGCATTCAAGCCAAAAAAGACGGTATAAAACACACAAAAGCAGGCAAAAAGCAAGACCGAAAAATCAGACACGATATTCAGCCTGCTTTCCGTTTCATCTTCCTCAAATCGTTCTAATAAAATATACCGCAAAAATTGCCCCGCGTCAAGTATTCCGACAGGGATCATGTTCAGTCCGCCGATAAAAATATTGACAGCAAAACCGACAGCCAGAACCTCGGAAGAAAAGCAGCCGTACAAAACGGCAAACACGGCGGCAAGGGCGAGATTCACCGAAATTCCGCCCATTGCAACCGCCGCCTGACGTTTATAAGAGAGTGATGATACACCCTGTCTTTCAATTCGGATGCCGAATGCGCCGAAAACAACACATTCCGGTTTTTCACCAAACACAAACAGTAAAGCAAGATGCCCGCATTCATGAAGAAGAGAGGACAGAACCGAGATGATGACAATCCGCCTGTCACAGGTCAGAAGCATCGCCGTTATGACCGCGAAAAAAGAAAAAGTTAAACGAAATCGGGTATCGGAAATCTCAATCGTCATCCCTCTTTCAGAAACGGCATCGGATCGATTCTTTCGCCGTTTTTATGAATTTCAAAATGCAGATGCGGGCCGGTTGACCAGCCGGTGCTTCCGACAAGAGCAATCGTTTCGCCCTGGCGGATTTTTGCCCCTTTTTCGGCAAGAATACTGCTGCAATGACAATACAGGGTTTCAAGTCCGTTTGAGTGACTGAGATAAATGTATTTACCGCTTCGGCTGTCCTCTCCCGTTCTTGAAACCGTCCCGTTATATGCCGCTTTGATCTTCGTCCCGAGAGGAGCGGCAATATCAAGCCCCGTATGGAACGCTCTGACTTTCGTGATCGGATTCATGCGGTAACCGAAAGAGGAGGTATACCGCTTGCTATCCACCGGTGAAACAATTTTTTCCGTTTCGTCCTGACTTTTGTAGTCAAGCGACAGCATGGAAACAGACGCATTTTTCACTTCGGCGTTCACTTTTTCTGTTTCGGGTTCCGTCATCTCTCCCTCGGTCGTTTCGGTTTCATCGGACTTGTCGCTGTTATCCGTTATGGTTTCTTCGGCAGTTGCGCTTTCGGATTCGTCAACCGTTGTTTGCGCCGACGTGCTATCGTTCGAGTTTTCTGAAGTCGTTTTGTCTTGACCGGAGCCAAAAACAGGGAAAAACTCGACCGGTTCGGACAAATAGTTTTTTACATACCCCATGACGCTTGCCGCATCACTCTGAAAGCTTTCCCAATTGATGAGAGCCGACATATCCGACCGGAAAGCTCCGGCGGCACCGGTTTTTGATAAGATAAAAAACGACAAACAAAGCAAAATACAAACGACGATCTGCACAACCGTGACAATACTCAGCTTTCCGTCTTTTTCGGTCTTTCTTCTTTCTCTTTTCATGTATGCCGAACCGCCGTTCATATTTTCTTCCATTCAGATCACCGCTTTACCATACTTAATTTCTGTCACTCTGAAATGACACCTCAGTTATAAAAAAATATGCCAAAGAGAAAGAAAAAATGACTGTTTGTACACGCGGCCGGCGATTTGTGCATAAGGCGGCCGTGTGCGGCGAAGCCGCACTTTTGCCGTGTCACGGACACAGCAAAACAAAACCGTAGGTTTTGCGGACGCCGTCCCGCCTCAGGCTGAAACTGACCCTAAGCCGCTAACTTACCGCTTCTTAAAATTTACAGACTTCCCGACACGAAAAAAGCCGTTCCGCGAGGGAACAGCTTAAATATTCTGTAAGGTAAATCCGCGACCACAATTACGCATTACGAATTACGCATTACGAATTTAATTTGAATCAGCATTCATCAAGCAGCACCGCATGAGCGCACCGGATTCCGTCAACGGCAGCCGAAACAATTCCGCCCGCATATCCGGCACCCTCGCCGCAGGGATAAAGACCTCTGATATTCGACTGAAAAATGTCATCGCGCAGCACTCTGACCGGCGACGAACTTCGGCTTTCGGGAGCCGTCAGCACCGCGTCGGCAAGTGCAAAGCCTTTCATCTTTTTATCCATTTCGACGATTGCATAAGCCATCATATCCGTTACCTTTTTCGGCAGTACAAGCCGTATGTCCGAGGGCGTAACCCCTGTTGTAAAGCTCGGTCGGACAACAGACAGCTTTTTGGACGGTGTGTTGTTCAAGAAGTCACCGACAAGCTGACACGGAGCGGCATAATCACCGCCGCCGACATCATAGGCCTTATGCTCCATCATCTT
>JALEYA010000085.1 GCA_022779945.1 Oscillospiraceae bacterium
GAAAAAAGTCCACGATAATTCTATCAAAATTACCGTGGACATTTGGCGGAGAGTTAGGGATTCGAACCCTAGGTACTTTCGTACACAGCATTTCGAGTGCTGCACCTTCGACCACTCGGACAACTCTCCGTTTGACGGAAAAAGCGTATTGCTCAATCTACCGATAGATTTTAACAGATTCCGACCGCTTTGTCAACCGTTTAAACGTGAAAAGTCGGAAAAGTGCGGCTCTTCACAGTGATTCACAGTAATTTTCTCGGGAAGTTTGCTTTGGAAAGCCGAACGCAAGCTTTTTATTCGAGCCGGTCGATTCTCCTTTTCAGTAAAACATAAATTAAAAACGCAATCAGAACTACTGACGGGTAAAAGACGTAGCCTGCTATATAAACTTTGTCCTGCATCGTACCCTGTTCGATGCTTGCCCGGTTGTCTTCAACAAAGCTTACGTCAATCGGAAGTCCTTCGTCGGACTGACAGAAGAACCGGACATCTCCGTTCTTCCATTCAAAACGGTATTCCTCGCCGTCAACGGTTACGGTATATTCCCCCAATGACATCTTTTCCTCTATGTCAAGCTGCGTTTCCTCGTCGGCATAGTTCGGTATGGGGGTGGGTGTCGTCATCAGGTCGATAAATTCGTCAATATCGTCGTAGACGGCGACTTGTGTAACTCCATAATCGTCATAATTCGGCTCGCTGATAAAGCTGATTTCCCAGACGGCAGTACCAGCAAGGATACATACTGTAACAACGGCGACGATCAGACGAAGCGAAAACAGCTTTTTCTGCTTGTTTGTTCGATCTTTTGAACTGAGAAGTCCTTTTGCCGTCAGTACGGCAAAGACAACAGCAAGAATTGCCAGACATACGGCGGCATAAACCGAGCCGTGAATAAATTGTTCGCCCGTTGTGTAATATCTTGTGCACACGGGCAGGGTATAGCAAAACACAATTGCAGTAATCCCTGCTGTAAAAAAGGAAACCATATTTGCTTTTTGATAGTAAGATTTCGAAATAGCAAAATCGTCATTTTTGACGGATACGCCGAACTGAAAACGAAAAACACCCGTCAGAACTAATGAAACAATGTAAAACACCGCTGCGAAAAGAAGCCCCATGTATTCAATATCCGTACCGAACCGCATGCCGACAAGATAAGTGACAATGAGGCTGACGACATAGCCTACGGCGTCAATTCCGATGCAGATAATGCTTTTCATTTTCAGGCGACCGAGCGCTTTTTCAAAAAGATACTTCATCTGCTTTTCGCCTTTTTCACTCAGCTTATTTTCATTATATGTCTCAGAAACTTCCGCTTGCTTTGACGATTTTTCGCCCCGTAACAGCTCGTCGCAGGTGACCGAGAAGATTTCGGCAATCACGGGGATCAGCGAAATGTCGGGTGCACTTTCTTCCCGCTCCCAATGGCTGACGGTTTTATCGGAAACGCCGAGTTTTTCCGCAAGCTCTTTTTGTGTCATTCCCTGACTTTTTCGTAAAACGGCGATGAATTTGCCGATGGTTTTTTGTTCCATAAAAGTCAACTCCTTAATGGTCGATGGTGATTGCCTTAAATTACGACTTGCCGAATCGTTACTGTTCGATTTTACGGCTATATTCTATCATTCATAGACAGAAAAAGCCACCCAACAGACGGAGAATGACTCTCAAAAGCTGAGAATTCTCCGGATTTCGGGTGGATTTGTTCTGTATCAGAATGAAATACTTTAAATTTCAATGTCCAACTCGACGGGGCAGTGGTCGGAGCCGAAAATCTCAGTATGAATTTTCGCTTCCTTTATCTTTTCGGCGATACGGCTTGAAACCACAAAATAGTCGATTCTCCAACCGACATTCTTTTCTCTTGCTTTAAAACGGTAGCTCCACCACGAATAAGCGTCTGTGAGATCGGGATAAAGATAACGGAACGAATCGGTAAATCCGCTTTCAAGAAGCTCGGAAAACTTGCCTCTTTCTTCGTCCGAAAAGCCGGGGTTGCCACGGTTGGTTTTCGGGTTTTTCAGGTCTATTTCCTTGTGTGCAACATTCAGGTCGCCGCAGAAAATCACGGGCTTTGTTTTGTCGAGCGAAAGAAGATATTCTCTGAAGTCGTCCTCCCACTGCATACGGTAGTCAAGCCGCCGGAGACCGTCCTGCGCATTCGGTGTGTAGCAGGTGATAAAATAGAAATTTTCGAATTCGAGCGTAATCAGCCGCCCTTCGGTGTCGTGCATCGGGATATCCATGCCGTTGAAGACGGAGACGGGCTTTTCTTTTGTGAAAATCGCTGTGCCCGAGTACCCCTTTTTTTTGGCGTAGTTCCAGTATTGATAGTATCCGTCAAGGGCAAGGTCGATCTGACCTTCCTGAAGCTTGGTTTCCTGAAGGCAGAAAATGTCGGCGCCAAGCGCCTTGAAAGAATCGAGAAATCCCTTCTGAACGCAGGCTCTTATTCCGTTTACATTCCATGAAATCATTTTTTTCATATCGGTTCTTCCTTATTTTTATAATATTTATGAAACATCTTAACATAAATTGTAAACTTTTTCAATAACAAGTCGATTCGGTTGACAGAAAAAGAGGATTTAATTATAATATAAATAATTATAATGTGATTCTATACCCATATAATTCCTAAATCGGATTTTTTTGATATTTTGTGTGCGTGAAAAGAGGTAGTGTTTCTATGAAAAAACGAGTTTTGGCGTTTTTGCTTTGTGCCGTTATGCTGATTGCGGGACTTCCCGTGACGCCTTTGTCTTTGACGGGTTCCCTGACGGCATCGGCTGTTGACGGGATTGTTGTCGACAACCTGAAAGAGCTTTATGACAGCATACCCGCAAAAGCGAAATGGAAGTCTCTTTATATTAATTATGAGACGCTTGAAAGTTGGTATGACATGGCGGCGGAGGTTCTCGCTTCGCCCGATTCTTACACACAAAGCTACGTTAACAGTGTCGAACGTTCCTTACGATTAGCCTACGAAAGTCTTGAATATCATACGCAGAAAATAGCGATCACGCAAGCGTCTGTCAAGGTCAATGTCGGTTCGTCTTATACCTTGAAAACCGCTCTTGAGCCCGAGGACGCCGCGGACAGTATTTCGTGGTCATCGGGCAACAGTGCCGTTGTTTCCGTTACCCCTTCGGGTGAGGTGACGGCGAAGAAATATTCGAAAGATCCTGTCATCATTACGGCAACCTCGAACGGACATACGGATACCTGTAAGGTGTATGTTCTCAACCCTCTCGGCGGTGTCACCCTCACCGGTGTTTCGGCTCTTTATGAGGGTCACTCAAGCACCTTCAAGGCGAAGGTTGTCGGAAGAGACAGCTCGGCTTCGACGACAGATGCCTATACCCTGACCTGGGACAGCTCGGATCCGTCGGTTGCCGCTGTTTCGGACTCCGGTGTTGTCGTCGCCAAAAAGAAAGGCACAACGGTTATTACCGTAACGGCCAAAAGTGCCAACGGCTCCTACTCGGCCAAGAGCACGCTTCGCGTTGATGATATTATTGAAATCACTACTTTAAAAGCCACAACCGTTACGACAAGCGGAAAAGTGATTATGAGTATCGGAGAGTCGCTTGACTTCAAGGTCAGTATCACACCGACAAACGCCAGCATAAAAGATCTGAAATGGAGCTGTTCGGACACCTCCGTTTTGACGGTCACCGACAAGGGCTCTTCCGGCTCAACGGCAATTGCCCGAATCACGGCGAAAAAGGCCGGTACGGTTACCCTGAAATACGCTGCCAAGGACGGAAGCGGAAAATACGGCTATGTCAAGGTCACGGTTCAGCCGAGAGTTTCTTCGATTTCGATCGAAAAGAGAAAGGTTATCGCACTGAACAATAAAACAGAACTGATCAAGGTCACCATTCTTCCGAAGGATGCGGGCAACCAGGTTCTTTCCTGGTCGTCGAGCAACCCCGACATCTGTGATGTTGATTACAGCGGTCGCCTGATTCCGAAAAGTCTCGGGATTTGCACCATCTATGTCAAGACAACGGACGGAAGCAATCTTTCCGGCGAATGCAGGGTAAGAGTGGCTTCTCTTGCTACTTCAATTTCGATCAGCAACAGCACATACACGCTCAAAACCGAGCAAAGCGTTACGCTGAAAGCGACGGTCCGCACCAATGACGGCTCAAAGTATACCGACCTTGTCGCGTGGACAAGCGAAAATCCGAAGATTGCAACGGTTGATTCCAACGGTAAGGTGACCGGTCGTTACCCCGGCAAGACGATCATCCGGGCAAGAACGATTGACGGAACGGAAAAAAGTGTAGTTTGCGCCGTTACGGTCAGGCAGCCGGTCAAGGGGATCAGCCTTCCTGCCAAGAAGAGCATCGGTGTCGGTGCTACATACGCCCTTAAGCCGACCTTCAGTCCGTCTTATGCCACGAATCAGAACGCAAAATGGGCATCAAGCAATACCGCCGTTGCGACGGTATCGTCTTCGGGTGTTGTTACCGGCAAAAAAGTCGGAACGGCTGTCATCACCTGCAAAAGCGTTGACGGCGGCTTTACCGCAAAGTGTACCGTTTCCGTGATTATTGCGACGAAATCCGTGTCTCTTGATCGGACAAGAGCTTCTGTTTATGTCGGAAAAAGCTTTACGCTGAAGGGTACGGTTTCTCCGTCCAATGCCACCAACAAAACTTTGAAATGGTATTCAAGCGACACTTCGGTGGCCAAGGTTTCCTCTTCGGGTGTTGTCACCGGTCTCAAGGGCGGCACCTGCACGATTACCTGCAAAAACAGCGGCGGTCAGTCGGCTTTCTGTAAGGTCACGGTCGTTCAGAAGGTTACGGGAATCACCCTGAACCGAAGCAGTATTTCAATCTATACGGGAAAAGCATATACACTGAAGGCTAAAATTTCTCCGAGCACCGCCACCAATAAAGGCGTCAGCTGGTCTTCGAGCAACAGCAAGGTCGCTTCCGTCAGCTCAAGCGGCGTGGTCACCGGTGTTTCCAAGGGTACGGCCGTCATCATTGCGGCGACGGTTGACGGCGGCTTTATTGCCAAGTGCAGTGTCACCGTTACGAAAAAAGTGGACGTTACCGCAGTAAGATTAAATAAAACCAACATCAGTCTCAATAAGGGCGGGCAGTATCTTCTTGATGCAACGGTCTCCCCCTCAAATGCAAGCGAAAAGGGCATCATCTGGTCATCCAACAATACCAAGGTCGCAAAGGTCAGCTCGAGCGGTCTTGTCACCGCTGTCGGTAACGGCGCCGCCGTTATTACGGCCAGGACGAGAGACGGCGGCTTCACCGCAAAATGTACTGTCAATGTCAGATCACTGGTCACGGGTGTCCGTGTCAGCCCTGTTGAATGTACCCTTGCCAAGGGACAGTCCAGAACGCTTATTGCGAATGTCTTCCCGGAAGATGCCGCCAACAGAAACGTGAAATGGGCATCCTCCAATGCGAAGGTGGTTTCGGTCAACTCGAAGGGTGTTGTCACCGGTTTGCGTTCGGGTACGGCAACCATCACCGCAACCACTGTTGACGGCGGTTACAGTTCGTCTTGCGATATCACGGTATACATTCCCGTGACGGGAATACGGCTGAGCAGTACGAAAGCCACCGTTGCCAAGGGAAGTACGATTCTTCTTACGTCAAAAGTCTATCCCGCCGATGCTTCAAACAACTCTGTCAGATGGTCGTCGAGCGACAATTCCGTTGTTTCCGTCAATTCCGCCGGTCAGGTTACCGGTAAAAAGGTAGGTACCGCAGTTGTTACGGTTTCGACGGTTCAGGGAAATTACAGCGACAACTGCATTATTACCGTTGTTCAGCTTGCGGAAAAGATTGAGCTTGATTATTCGTCGCTGACGCTGTATGCCGGAAAGACAAAGACACTTGGTGCAAAGATCAAGCCGTCAACCACAACGAATCAGACGATCATCTGGTCCTCTTCCGATAAATCCGTTGCGAAAGTTGATTCCAAGGGAAGAATCACTGCTGTTGGCGGCGGAACAGCCACCATCAAGGCAACCTCGGGCGACAGAAAGACCGCCGCAACCTGTACGGTTACTGTTTTGCAAAACCCGACGCAGATCAAGCTGAGCGCTTCTCAGCTGCTGGTTTGGGAAGGCGGTTACAAGAAAATCACGGCAACCGTTCTGCCGAAAACATCAACCAATAAGAGCGTGACGTGGAAATCCGCAAACACGAAAATCGTAAAAGTCAGCTCAAACGGTACTGTTAAGGGTATCGCCAAGGGCACGACAACCGTCACCGCCTATGCGTCAAACGGACAGATCAAGGCAAGCTGTAAGGTCAGCGTAGTGAAGCCCGTGACCGGTGTCAGCCTCAACTACGGCTCCGTATCACTCAGCGCGGGCAAGAAGCTGACACTCAAGGCGAATATCAAGCCGTCAGACGCTTACTACAAGCAGGTCAAGTGGAAATCAAGCAACTATGACGTTGCCGATGTCTCCAAGGAAGGCACGGTTACCGCCAAGAAGCCGGGCTATGCGGAAATTACCGCAACAACGGTTAACGGCGGCTATACGGCTGTCTGTCAGGTGCTTGTCATTCAGCCGGTAACTTCGGTTTCGCTGAATGTAAAAGAGGAATATATCGAAGTCGGCGGCTATGCCTGGCTGAAGGCTGTCGTGAAGCCGTCGAACGCAACCGACAAGTCCGTGACATGGTCCTCAAGCGATAAATCCATTGTCAGGGTTTCTTCAACGGGTAAGGTTCTCGGCGTTAAGACCGGTACGGCGACGATTACGGTTAAAACTGTTTCCGGTGCAAAGGTTGCAAGCTGTAAAGTTCATGTTGTCAGAAAGGTCAAGAGCATTACCCTGAACCGATCCGATATGGTGCTTTATCTGAATAAAACCGCAACGCTCAAAGCGTATATTGCGCCGTCTGACGCCACTGTAAAAACCGTCAGATGGTCCTCAAGCAACACCTCGGTTCTTCGGGTCAGTGAAAAGGGTGTCTTGACACCGGTCAAGCCGGGCAAAGCGGTCGTTACGGCAAAAACGGTTGACGGCGGACTGAAAGCAACGTGTACGGTCAGTGTTGAAATTCCGGCAACCTCGCTGAAAATCAGCAAATCGAGTCTGACGCTTTACGCCGGAAAGACCTATGCGCTCACTTCTTCGATTGCGCCGAGCAACACCACGAATAAAACCATCAGATGGACGTCCTCAAACGAAAAGGTGGCTACTGTCAACTCTTCGGGTAAGATTACCGCAGTCGGCGGCGGTAAGGCTACGATTACCGCTAAGACTTCAAACGGACTGACAGCCGCCTGTACGGTTACGGTTCTGAAGTCCGTTTCTTCCGTCAGTCTGAATAAGACGGCCGTTTCGGTTTATACCGGCTCGTCTGTAAAACTCAGTGCTTCGGTTCTTCCGTCCGATGCGTCCAATAAAAAAGTGACATGGTCAACGAGCAACAGGAATGTTGCTTCGGTTGATGAGGCGGGAACGGTCAGAGCCGTGAAAGCCGGTACAGCCGTTATCACCGTTACAACCGCAGACGGCGGCTTCAAGGCTACCTGCAAAGTGACGGTTCTTCAGCACGTCACTTCGGTCACGCTGAATAAGACAAGTCTCGTCATCAAGAGAGGAACCGAAACGAAGCTTGTTGCATCGGTTCTTCCGTCCGACGCATCCAACAAGACCGTAAATTGGGCAAGCTCGGATCCGAGGGTGGTTTCGGTTTCCGTTTCAGGTGAAATTATCGCAAAATCCATCGGTTCGGCGACCGTTACTGCCGTTACCGCAGACGGTGCCAAGAAGGCTTCCTGTGTAATCAACGTTTTCGAGAGCGTAACGGGCGTTGCCCTCAATGCGGAGGAAAAGATTTTGTATATCGGCGAAAGTGCAACCGTCAACGCGGTTATTTCTCCGTCCGACGCAAGCAACAAGAGCGTAAGCTTTGTAAGCAGTGACGCTTCGGTCGCCAATGTCGGCTCCAATGGAAAGATCACTGCTTTAAAGGTCGGCACGGCAACAATCACCGTCAAGACCGCCGACGGCGGATTTACGGACACTTGTAAGGTTACCGTCAGAGCTCACGTTTCGTCGGTCAAGCTCAGTGACAGTGCGATCACATTAAGCCGCGGAAAGTCGCATACGCTTACTTACTCGGTTCTTCCGGCGAATGCGTACAATAAAAATGTCAAATGGGAAACCTCCGATGCGGACATCGTTTCCGTTTCGGCTTCGGGTGTAATCACCGCCAAGGCAGTCGGTGAAGCGACGGTTACGGTCGTTACCGCTGACGGTGCCAAGAAAGCTTCCTGTGTCGTAACGGTATACGAGAGCGTAACAGGTGTTGCCCTCGATATAAAGGAAAAGACTCTATACATCGGTGAAAGCGTGGCGGTCAACGCTTCCGTATTGCCGGCAGAAGCAACCAATAAGAAGGTCAGCTTCACAAGCAGTGACAGTACTGTTGCCAAGGTGGACGCCAACGGAAAGATTACCGCTTTAAAAGTCGGTACGGCAACAATCACCGTCAAAACCGCTGACGGCGGATTCACCGACACTTGCAAAGTCACCGTCAGAGCACACGTTTCATCGATTCGTCTCAGTGACAGCGCAATTACACTCGGTCGTGGAAAGACCCATACGCTTACTTGCTCGGTTCTTCCGGCGGACGCTTACGATAAGACCGTTAAGTGGGAAACCTCCGATGCGGACATCGTTTCCGTTTCGGATTCGGGTGTAATCACCGCCGAGGCAGTCGGCGAAGCGACCGTTACGGTTGTTACGGCCGACGGCGCGAAGGAAGCTTCCTGTGTCGTAACGGTATACGAGAGCGTAACAGGTGTTGCTCTTGATATAAAGGAAAAGATTTTATACATCGGTGAGAGTGTGACGGTCAACGCTTCCGTATTGCCGGCAGAAGCAACCAATAAGAAGGTCAGCTTCACAAGCAGTGACAGCACTGTTGCCAAAGCGGGAGTCGACGGAACCGTTACCGCTTTAAAGGTCGGTGCGGCAACGATTACCGTCAAGACCGCCGACGGCGGATTTACCGACACTTGTAAGATCACTGTCAGAGCGCACGTTTCGGCTATCAGCCTGAGCGAGAGTGAAATCAATCTCAAGCGCGGGGAAACGCAAAAGCTGACCGTTTCCGTTACACCCGCCGACAGCTTTGATAAGAGTATTGTCTGGGAGAGTGAAAATACGGACGTTGCCGAAGTTGAAAACGGTACGGTTACGGCGGTCGGCAGAGGTGAAACCGTTATCACCGCCAAGAGCGTTGACGGCGGCTTTACCGCAAGCTGTAAGGTAGTTGTAACGCAGCCCGTCACCGGCATCCGCCTTTCTTCGACGGAGCTTTCGGTATATACCGGTCAAAGCGTAACGGTCGAGGCAATTGTCTTGCCGGAAAATGCTTCCGATAAGCGTGTCAGCTTCAGAAGCAGCGATGAAAGCGTTGCCGAAGTTGACGAAGCAGGCAGCATCAGAGGAATCAGCAGCGGTACTGCGTTGATTTCAGCCGAAACGGCGGACGGTCATTATATTGCTGTGTGCCATGTTACGGTGAATGTAACGGCTGAAAAGATTGAACTGAACACCTCCAAACTGTCTCTTGCAAGGGGCGAAAAAGTGCCGGTGATTCCGACAGTACTTCCCGCAGATACTTTCAATAAAAACGTAACTTGGACAAGTCAGGACAACGAGATAGCCGAAGTTGACGAAAAGGGCGTTGTTACGGCGGTAAAAGCCGGGAAGACAACGATCGTCTGCGAGGCTGTGATCGGTGAAGCCCGGGCCGAGGTTGAAGTTGAGGTTTATGAGCCGGTTGCTTCAATCGAAATCACAGGCGGCAGTTCCGTGCTTTGGGTCGGACAGACAACGACGCTTCAGGCCGATGTCAGTCCCGAGGATGCAACGAATAAAGAGGTAATCTGGGAGTCGGCAGACGAACAGACAGCAACGGTTGAAAACGGTGTCGTAACCGCAAAGAAGGCCGGAACGGTCGATATTCTTGCGTATTCTTCGGATAAAAAGGTGTCGGGCAAGTTTACGCTTACCGTCAACCAGCAGGTTACCGGAATCCGGCTGGACACCGAAAGTGTGACTCTCAACGAAAACGGAGAAATCACGCTTGCCGCTTCGGTTCTTCCTGAAAACGCCTATAATAAAGCTGTTATCTGGTCAAGTACCGACAAGACGGTTGCGACCGTTGACGAAACGGGCAAGGTGAAAGCCGTAGGCAAGGGCAATTGTCAGATCACGGTTGCTTCTGCGGACGGCTTTGCCACCGCACAGTGTGCTGTTCAGGTTATCAGACCTGTCACGTCGGTCAACATCAGCAACAAGCAGTTGAGCCTCGAAAAGGGCGAAACCTTTGAACTGAACGCCTCTGCTTTTCCGGCTGATGCGAGCGATACGTCGATCACATGGATCAGCAGTGATCCCGGGGTTTGTGAAGTCGGCGATGACGGAACGATTATAGCGAAAAAAGGCGGACAAGCCGTGATCACCGCTCAGTCATCAAACCGCGACGTCTATGCGCAGTGTGCGGTCACTGTTGAAGTAACAAGCACGGATCTTCGGCTTGATATTTCGCAGATCGAGCTTTGGGAGAACGAGACGGTTACCGTGTCGTGTCTGTTTACGCCGCAGGACGTCACCAATACGTCCGTGAAGTGGGTAAGCAGCAACAGCGATATTGCGTCGGTTGAAAACGGCAGAATTACGGCAAATTCCGTCGGTACCGCTGTTATAACCGCAACGGCGAACGACAGCGGAAAGAGCGCAAGCTGCACCGTAAAGGTAAGCCGCAAAACCGAAAAGGTTATCTTGGAACAGACGGAAATCACGGTTGAAAACGGGGAATCCTTTATCCTTTCGGCGAAGGTTCTTCCCGAGGACGCAACCTATAAAACGCTCAGCTGGACAACCAGCGATAAAGAAGTTGCTGTGGTTGACGAAAGCGGAACCGTTACGGCTAAGGGCGCCGGAACGGCAACCATTACTGCGACCACCGATCAGGGCGGAAACAAAGCGGTTTGTCATGTGACGGTCACGCAAAAGCCGAAGTTCCTTTCTTTTGCTCAGCCGAGCGTGTCGCTGACGGAGGGCGCCAAAGCCACACTTACCGTTTCTTTCCTGCCGCTGTCAACGACGGAAAAGGGATTGATCTGGGAATCCTCAGACGAAACAATAGCCACGGTAAAAGACGGTGTTGTTTCCGCAGTATCTCTCGGAACGGCGACAATTACCGTAAAGAGCACGGCGGATGACAGTGTGTTTACGGCTTGTGAAATCAACGTTTTGCGGGCAGCCGGAAGCGTTACTCTTGACAAGAACGCAATGACGCTTACAAGCGGTCAGGAGAGTAAGCTGACTGCGGTTATCGGTCCCGAAGGGGCAAGCAACCAAGCTGTTACATGGACGACAAGCGACGAATCGGTTGCCGTGGTTGACGAAAACGGACTTGTAAAAGCCGTCGATGAAGGTACAGCACTGATCACTGTAACAACCGTAGACGGAGGTTTTGTTGATGTCTGCTTCGTAACCGTTCAAAAGGCGAATGGATAATACTTAAAAAGGAACAAGGCACTGTCCGAAAAAGCAGTGCCTTGTTTTTGTGTCTTATGCAATTGAAGCGGCGATTTTTTCCATTTCTTCCGGCATCGGCGCTTTACAGGATATGACTTCGCCCGTCACAGGGTGGGTCAGGCTGAGCTCACAGCAATGCAGTGCCTGATGATCGATTCTTTCGTCCGGCTTGCCGTACATGGTGTCGCCGACAAGCGGTGCGCCGAGCGACGAAAAATGTACCCGTATCTGATGCGTTCTGCCGGTCTCAAGTGTAATGCCTAAAAGCGAGAGATCACCGTCGGTTCTGATACATTCCCAATGCGTGACGGCTTTGTCGCCCCGTTCGTCGACGGTTCGGATTGTTTTGATCGGGTCGGGACGGTAAATCGGAGCGTCAATCGTTCCGCTGCCCTTGAATTCGCCGCACGCTATGGCAAGATAACGCTTTTTGATTTTTCCGCTGAGTCTCCCGGCGGCATGAGGGTTGAGGGCGCAGACAACAAGTCCGCTTGTTCCTTTGTCAAGCCGTCCGACCGCACGAAAGGAGCAGGTTATACCTTTTTTTTGAAGATAACCCGCAACGCTGTTGGCCAGGGTGTCTCCCTGATGGTTGTGGGACTCATGAATCGGCAGCATGGCGGGCTTATTAACGATCAGCAGATCGCTGTCCTCATAGATCACGTCCGGCATCAGCTCACACGGAATACTCGAGACATCGTCGTCGGGTATATTGACGGTGACGGTGTCTCCTTCTTTGAGAATATCAATTGTCCGTGCGTGTTCGTCGTTGATCAGAAGGCCGTTTTCGACCCGTTTTAACGACCGGGTAAGCTTTAGTGAAAGATGCGCTTCGCCTCTTAAAAAAGCGAGAAGCTTCTTGCCGCTGTATTCTTCCGGAACCTTGAAACAGAGTGTTCTCATTATTTGCCGGCGTGTGCCTTCAGAAGCTTGTCTTTTTCTTCCCAGAGCTTCTGTGAAAGGTCAACGTAATACTTGTGCGGATTTTCAAAGCGCTTGATTTCGTCCCAGAGAGTCTCTTCGACTTGCTTGCGGCAATAGACTCTGCTATCCTCGATTTCGGGACAGTCATAGATTTTTTTGCCGCTTTCGAACATCTTGACCAAAAGCGGTTTCGCAACAAAGTTTGTGACGGTCTTTCTCTTCCAGGTGTAAACCGGGTCGAATAATTCATATGGCTTTGTGTCGTCAATCGTTTCGTCGTGGAGGGTTACCACGTCGGCAATCGCTTTGCCTGTGTCCTTGTCGAAAAGACGGTAAACGGTTTTGGCGCAGGGGTTGGTGATCTTGCTGACGTTTTCGCTGATCTTGATTTTCGGTGTCATGCTGCCGTCATCCTCTTCAACGGCGCTGATTTTGTACACGCCGCCGAAAACAGGGGCAGAGGCGGCGGTGATCAGTCTTTCGCCGACACCGAAGGAGTCGACCTTTGCGCCCTGAACAAGCATATCACGGATCAGCTCCTCGTCAAGCGAGTTGCTTGCACAGATCTGACAATCGGGGAAGCCGGCGTCATCGAGCATCTTTCTTGCTTTCTTGGAAAGGTAGGTGATGTCGCCGCTGTCGATCCGGATTCCCTTCGGTCGGAAACCGCGGGGAAGTACCTCACGGTTGAACGCTTCGATTGCGTTGGGAATACCGGATTTTAAAACATTATAGGTATCGACAAGCAAAATGCAGTTGTCGGGGTACTGTCTTGCATAGGCCAAAAAGGCGTCAAGTTCGTTGTCGAAAAGCTGTACCCAGCTGTGTGCCATGGTTCCGACCGCCGGAACGCCGTAATCTCTTTCGTCAAGGGCACAGGCTGTTGCGTCACAGCCGCCGATATAAGCCGCTCTTGCACCGTAAATTGCCGCGTCAAAGCCTTGCGCACGTCTCGAGCCGAATTCCATGACCGTGCGGTTGCCGGCGGCACGCTTGATACGGTTGGCTTTCGTAGCAATCAGGCTTTGGTGGTTGATCGTAAGAAGCACCATGGTTTCAATCAGCTGAGCCTGAATGACGGGACCTCTTACGGTGACGATCGGCTCTCCCGGGAAAATCGGTGTACCCTCGGGTACCGCCCAGATATCACAGGAGAACTTGAAATGGCGAAGATAATCGAGAAACTCGTCGCCGAAGCCTTTTTTCTTTAAAAGAGCAAGATCTTTTTCGGTGAAGCTGAGATTCTGCAGATAGTCGAGAAGCTGACGGACGCCCGCCATAATTGCGAAGCCGCCGTTGTCAGGCACCTGGCGGAAGAACATATCAAACCAGGCAATTTTATTTTTCATACCGTTTTGAAAATAGCCGTTTGCCATTGTCAGCTCATAAAAGTCCATGAGCATGGTAAGGTTTCTTGATTCCAGCGTGTTACCCATACAGTATCACTCCCAAATAATAGATCGCCTTATATTATAGTATGAAAGCAAGCCTTTAAAAATCAAAATCAGAATTATGTGACGGAAAACTGCTTTTTATTTTTGGTTTTATATAACATAGTAGGGGGTATGTTTACCAATCGATCATCGTCAAAACAAAAGTTTATGACAAATTTTAAGACAAAATTAACAAAATATGCGAAAATTTTCAGCATTTTTAAATACTTTGATATTGACAAAAAACAAGCAGTTGTGATAATATTTGTTTAAATGAAAGATTTCATTATTGCTAATGATTTTTTTCAATTATTTTATGGGGTGTGAAAAACATGAGAATCAGAAAACAACCGCTCGGCACCAGAAATATCGTCGGTGCCAAAGTTGAAGCCAAGAGAAAAGAGCTTGGCATGAAACAAATCGATCTTCTTACTCAGCTTCAGATCAGAGGCGTTGAACTTACCGCTTCCGGTCTTTCAAAGCTTGAGGGTCAGATCCGAAGCGTATGCGACTATGAATTGGTTGCCATCTCAGACGTTCTGGGCGTTTCGATCAACTGGCTCGTCGGTAAGGAATAAAAAACGGCGGCTGAGCCGCTGCAATAGTAGTTTTGTTTTCTACATGAAATCTCCACTGTTGATACAGTGGATTTTTTTTGTTCAATCCGTCGAACATATTTGCTAATTCAGAAAATAATTTGACAAAAATTTTTTCGGAATT
>JALEYA010000122.1 GCA_022779945.1 Oscillospiraceae bacterium
AATTCATCTGCTTTGAGTACAAATCCGAGTTTTTCATAAAACGGTATGTTATCGGGATTTTGTGTTTCAAGACCGATTTTATACCCCTTGGCTGTCAGTTCCTCAATTCCCTGTCTGATCAGCTTGGTTGCGATTCCCTGACCCTGATGCTCCGGTGCGACGAAGACCGGCTCAATCAGATAGGTGCCTTTTTCGAAAACGTTCATATCACGGTGGCTGAAAGCCTTAAGCGTTTTGATTGTTGAAATGTAATAGACACAAAGGAACACCCAGTTCGGGCACTTCATAAAGTCAAGCACGGTATAGTCATTGTGCGCGTCCCGAAAAATACAAAGACCTCTTTTTTCCTCATCTTCGTATATATAATCAACACCGCTTGAGGAAGAGAATCGTTCAAGCATGAAATGGTACAAAAACTTCTTGCGAAGTGTTTCGTTTTTGGTCGCATAGACGTGAACCGGATCATCAACGTAGCTTTCCGCTGCCATTCTTGCGTAATATTTCAGCGTCTTTCGGTCAAGCTTTTTCTTTTCCATTATTTTTACCTCCGTTATGCGGCGGATTTGCCGTTACTGATAAGTTTAAGCTTATTTTACCAAAAGTTTAAAGCGGTGTCAATCGGAAAAGGCTTGCCCTTTCCTGCTATTTCGAACGGTTTTGCGGTAAATGAAAGCCGGTTTCTGTTGATTTCACGATCTGTGATATCGCTTTTATAATACAAGTGTCGCGTTGACGACCTTTACTCTTTGCGCCGCCCCCTCGGTTAAGCTTGCTTCGACGAAGAGTAAAACAGTAACTGTCCGTTGGAGCAGGGTTACCGGTGCGATATCATACAAGGTGTATGCGTCCTACGACGGTAAGAAGTGGGCCAAAGCCGGTACAACAACCAAAACCGCTTATCCGATTAATAATCTTAAAGGCGGAAAAAGAATATATGTCGTTGTCCGAGCGACAAATACCAACCGACTTGACAGTGCGCTTTCTTCAATCCGGTATGTGACGGTTAAAAAATAATTTGAAGGCAACCTCTGAAAATTCCGGGTGTTTGGCATAATGCACAAATGAAGTCAGGTTTTTGGCAAAAATCCGCAGGAATACTCTGCACGTTTTAAGGATTTGAGCCGGCAAAGACAGCGTTCGTTTGGTGTTATGACGAATGCCGGTTGTTTTTAGAGGTTGCCTGAAGTCCTTTGGATAAAAGGCAGTGTCGAACGGGATGACTTTTCCGGTATTAATATGGTTATAAATACGAAAATCAGCTAAAGAGGCAGGCAGTCGCCTGTCTCTTTAGCTGATTTATTGAGGAATTAAATGGAAAATTACCATTTTTTTGCGGGTTCACCGAAAAAGATTGCAAAAATAGATTCGAAGAATTCAAGGATTTTTGCGAAGATTGCGTCGATTGCCATTGAAATTCACCTCCTCGTGTCTTTTTCTTTAACGATATTCTAACATATACTTAACAAAAAGTCAATAGTTTGTTCAAAAAAAATTCATTAAAAGGTTTAAAAACGATTTATTTTCTGGCTTTTTTGTGCTTCTGAGCAAAATGTTATTTTCCCGGTCTCCGTCACAATCAGAGCCGTCAATCCTCCTGCCTAAACCGGTCCCATATCAATGCCGATGTTGCCGGCGGGTGTGAAATATGGTTCGCATTTGCGGGTAATCATCAGTGACGGCGTGTGACCGAAAATCACCGTTTTTGGGAACGCTTTTGTGCTGTTGAGAAACTCGTCATCGTTGAGAAAATCCTGTGAAAATCTTCTTTCAAACTCTTCGAAAGAATCAATTCTCTCAATCATGCCCTCAAGCGTGACGGACATGTTGTTCGTATAGTAAAAGGTATCGTTTCGGTTCATCTTGGCTTATGCGAAAAGGGAAGTAAGCTTCTTTATGAGGAATAAGAACATATCGATGAGATTACCGATCAAGCGAATGTAGTTTTTCATTCCGGTCTCAATAAAGCTGTCGGCATCCTTTGTAATTGTGACCGATACACTGTCTACGACCTCGCCGTTGACAACATAGTTGAGGTTAACGGTGCCCTCTTTTTCCTTGGCATGGAAGGTTGATCCGATAAGCGTACCGTAGGCTTCGTCTTCAACAACAAGCTTACCGGCAGGAACATTGGCTTTAAAGCCGTTCTCGTCACAGCCTGCATATTTGACGCTGACAGAGTGAAGCGGATAAACAAAGTATGCGGCTTCGTTGAAGGCGAGGTGGTCAAATTCATTTGTCGGTTTTGCACTTGTGCAAACCATTAACGAGGTTGCGATGGGACGGGCAAAGCCGTAACAAGGGGTGTTTCGGATTGAAGTTGCGGAAAGAGCCTCACGTTGGGTAATCATGGTCGAAGAGCCGCCGCCGTCAAGGGAAAGAACGTCTACACAGCCTAAAGCCATCATGGTGTAAGCCTGCTGTGGGAGGGTCATACCGCATGAATCGGGTGACTGTCTGCCGTCGGAAACCATGAATACAACCGTGCCGTCTGCCTTGATGCCGACAGCGGTTCTCGGATGGACGGCGTTGTCGGAAACGTTCAGAAAAACGCCGTTTTCAACAAGGTGATACTTGCCGGAAATCGCTTCCTTCACATCGTCGGTTCTGTCGCCGGGTCTTCTGATAACGGCTGTGCCGTCATTGAGAATGGCAAAAAAGCTATCCAGACCATCTTTTGCATTTTCGGCATAATCATGCAGCATTTTTCTGTCCATGATAAGCAAGCCTTCCGGTTCACCGGTTCTTGTGTTATAGCAACCGCCGTTGACCGCCGCTACGACATGGTTCCCACGGTTCGATTCGGCGTAATTGACCTGCTCGGGCAAGGTCAGCATTCCGAAATCGGTGGGGTTGCCGTCACATTTGTTGTAGCCGGCAACAATGGAAAGATCTTCGTTCTTTAGGTCAACCTCATAAATGTAATTTTTAATCTGGTTGTCTTTTGCGGTGCTGTTGAGAACGACATACTTTTCGGTAACGCCCTTTGTAACCGTGTAGTACTTTTCCTCTGTTACCATTCCGTCAGGATAAAGGAGAGCTTCATCAATCAGGTTCGCCGCAAAAGCACCCGAAAACAGGAAGGGGAAAAGCATCAGAACAGAAAGGATAACTGCGATTGACTTTTTACCGAGTTTTAAAAATTTAGACATTTCTTAACACTTCTTTCTTGCCGATTGTTCCGTTCCATAAACGGTAAATTTAACTATCGGATTATTATACATGATAAAAAAGCCGAGTGCAATATAACAGAATCAAAAATCCGTCCTTTTTTCATTTTTCTTCGCCGGACTCAGATATATGCTTGACAACAAGCTTATCATTATCTCAATGAAGATGTGGAAAAATACATGTACAGTCAGAAAACCGGAATGCGGAATTAACGGAAAAAGGCTATTACGTCCATAACGGCGTGGTCAATGCGAAGTATTTCAGGGAGAGAGTGTACATCTGACAAACCAATTAGAATTTTTTACATATGAAAGGATAAAAAGATTTTAAACTTTTTCATATGAGATATTACAGTATGCCTTCAAAATATCAATATTTAAGAAATGTAGAGTTGAAGATGAAAATTGACTGAAAACATATTGTAAAAATTTAGAAAATATGATAAAATATAAAAACAATATGGAATAAAGGAGTACATTATATGTCATTAATTAAATGTCCTAATTGCGAAAGAGATGTGAGCGACAAAGCAACAATATGTCCGGGTTGTGGATATCAGTTAATAAGTGATATAGAATATCCTGATGAACCTATTAAATGTGAAGACTGCGGGCAGGTTTTACCTGAAAATTCGGATGTCTGTCCTAATTGTGGTTGCCCTGTTAGTAATTCTAAAGAAATAAATGTAGATGATTCAAATACAGAAATTGAATCTGCTTCGATAGGCAAAGCGAAAGTTAAAAGTAAAAAAGCAAAGATTATTATTCCCGTTATAATATTTGTCGTTTTGGTGGCAACAGCAGTAATAGTTCTGCTAATTACTAACAGTAATAAAAAAGCTAAAGATTACTCCGATAATCTCAGCATTGCTGTTGTAACAATGTTGAAAGGAGCTGCAGAAGCAGAAGATGCCGGAAATCTTATTAAATCTGTTTGGTATAATACAATATATGAAAAAAGTGATCCCGAAACAAATAAATATACCCATGTAAGCGAATACTCTTATTCTTTCAATGATGATTTTAATACATCATTGGCTAACTTGTTTGGTGATGATGATTTTCAGGAAGTTCTTTCTAACATTAAGAGCAATCAAATTATCGTTGAGTCTGAAATGAAGAATCTTCAAAACCCTCCTGATGAGTATTCTGCAGCATATGAAGAATTAAGGAATCTATATGATGCTTATTTGAAATTAACAAACTTAGTG
>JALEYA010000153.1 GCA_022779945.1 Oscillospiraceae bacterium
GATATCAGGAAAATGAAAAAAGCGCTTCCCCAGACACGATTTATTATCAGTCTCCTGTTCCCGATCAACACCAATAAAGCCGGTGCGCCGCGGTTCAAGGCGGTCGGTAAGTTCAACAACGCTTTGAAAAAAATGTGTAAAAGCCTTTCGGTCGAGTACCTGGATTCCTCCGCTCTCATCAATGCCAACAAGCAATACTACGAGCCGGACGGCATCCACATGAAATACAGCTTTTACGGAAACTGGCTTGAATTTATCATGAAAGAAAAGGGGATCTACTGATGAACGCAGATAGAATCAAAGAGCTGCTTTGCGTTGTCGTTCTCGTTGTTTTCATCGTTTTCCTTTCGGGAAATTCTTCGATCAGCAAGGCCTCCGGAAACGATGTCTTTAAAGCCGTCAATGCCGAAATCAAAATCAGCAAAACGGCAGATATCAAAAAATGCAACAACCAGCGAATCAAGAAAGAGTTCGGCTTTACGCACAACGATTTCGAATACATCACCTACTACGCCTCCGATTCCGTTATGGAGGTTCGTGAGCTTCTCATCATCAAGCTTCAGGATAAATCACAGCTTGATTCGGTCAATGAAGCCATTGAAAAACGGGTAAAAGACAAAGCGGAACTTTTCAAAGGCTATGCGCCCGAGCAAAGCGCAATGCTTGAAAAATATGTTCTCGAATACAAAAAAGGCTTCGTCATCTACGCCGTAAGCGACACCCCCGACAAACTGATTTCCGCTTTCAACAATGCAATTTAAAGGAGTTTAACAACCGATGCTTTTCAGCAGTGCAACCTTTTTGTTCGTCTTTCTTCCTCTCGTTTTTCTTTTGTATTTTGTTCCCGTGTTCAAAGACAATAAAACAAGGGAAATAACAAAGAAGAATCTTGTCCTGTGCGCTTCAAGCCTTGTGTTTTACGCTTGGGGCGAACCGGTCTATATCGTTCTGATGCTTATCAGCATCTTCTTCAACTATACCATAGGCTGTGACCTTGACCGTAATTTTTCCCGGCCGAAGACCCGCAAGCGAATCCTTGTTTTCGCCGTGATTTTCAATCTCAGCGTTCTCGGCTTCTTCAAGTATTACGGCTTTGTGATCGAGAATATCAACCATCTTTTCGGTCTTTCGCTGACCCACGCTGATCTTGCCCTGCCGGTCGGTATTTCGTTTTATACCTTCCAGGCACTGTCTTATGTCATTGATGTTTACCGAAATGACGTAAAGGTACAAAAGAGCCTTCTTCCCTTTGCCCTTTACATAACGATGTTCCCGCAGCTGATTGCCGGTCCCATCGTTCAGTATTCGGATATCGAAGCGCAGCTGAAAAAGAGAACGATCTCTGTCCGGAAATTTGCCGGCGGCGTGCTGTTCTTTATCCGCGGACTCGGGAAAAAAGTCCTTTTTGCCAATTTCATCGGTGCCATCTACACGGACATTACAAGCGGCGGCGTTTCCTCACTTTCCGCTCTTACCGCATGGATCGGCATTTTCTGCTATACGATGCAGATTTATTTCGACTTCAGCGGATATTCGGACATGGCGATCGGACTGGGAAAAATGTTCGGCTTCAATTTTATCCAGAACTTCGATTATCCCTATACCGCTTCAAGCATCACCGACTTCTGGCGCAGATGGCATATCTCCTTAAGCAGCTGGTTCAGAGACTACGTTTATATTCCCCTCGGCGGAAACCGCAAGGGTACGGCAAGAACGATTTTCAACATCAGCGTTGTCTGGTGCCTGACCGGTCTGTGGCACGGAGCGGCATGGAACTTCGTTGCCTGGGGTGCCTTTTACGGAATCCTGCTGATTCTTGAAAAATTCGTTTTCAAGTCCCTGATCGAAAAAATTCCGATGTCTGTACGCCACATTCTGACCATGCTGATCGTCATGATCGGCTGGGTATTCTTCTCGAGCAACAGCCTCAGCGAAGCCGGAAGCTATCTGCTTTGTATGACAGGCTTCGGCAAGGGCGGCTTCACCGACTCGCAAAGCCGTTATTACCTGACGACCTCGCTTTTCCCGATGCTTATTACCGGGCTTTCGGCGTTCGGCGTGTTCCGTCATTTCCCGAAACCGGCAGACAAGACCAAGAGACTGACCGTTCAGGTCGTCGGCTATCTGATAATTTTTGTTTTCTGTATCATCTATCTTGTCAGCGAAACCTATAACCCGTTTTTATATTTCAGATTTTAAAAGGAAAAAGCATGAAAGACAATCAATTTACAAAATCCAAAATTACCAACCGTGTTGAAAGCCGGAAAAAGATCACCTCGATCGGTCTCTTTTTAAGCTGTGCCTTTGTTTCCGTCATCGTGCTTGTTACGCTTCTGATCCTGATTCTTCCGGACAGGCAGATGTCGGAAAAAGAGAACCGTGTGCTTGCCCAGAAGCCGGTTCTCACCCTCTCTTCTATCACAAGCGGCAAATTTATGACGGACTTCGAAAGCTATCTCACCGACCAGTTTCCGTTCAGAGATCAGATCATCTCGTTCAAAACCTTTGTTGACCGTTCGGTCGGCAAAAAAGAGGAAAACGGCGTCTATATCGGAAAGGACGGCTTCCTTTTTGAACAGCAGACCGCGTACGATAAAAGTCAGGTGAAAAAAATCACTTCCGCCGTTACCGAATTTGCCGAAAAGAACAAAAAGCTCAAAAAGGCCTTTATCCTTTCGCCGAATTCGTCGTATGTCCTGAGCGATCTTCTCCCGACCGGCTATGAACCGGAAAGTCAGAAGCAGCAGCTCGATCGGATCCGGGATCGGATTGAGCCGAGCGGTATTTCCTGGGTTGACTGTGCCGGTGCATTCGATGCCCGAACGGACAAAACCGAGCTGTTTTACCGCACCGATCACCATTGGACAACAAAAGCGGCTTATATCGCGTTCAAAGAGCTTGCGGATTGCTTCAAAATCTCTCTCAAGAACGCCTCATACAAGTTTTTCAGTGTATCCGACAGCTTTCAGGGAACACTGGCTTCCTCCTCCGGCGTCGGAAACTCAACCGATGAAATCAAAATCTGCGTTCCGCAAAAACCGAAAGTCAGCTATGTCGTCAATTTCGAGTCCAGCAGCAAAAAGACGGCAACCCTTTTCGACAAAGAGAAGTTGAACCAGAAGAACCAATACGAAGTCTTTCTCGGCGGAAACTATGATAAGGTAATCATTTCCACCTCCGCCGACACCGACGATACGCTGTTGATTTTTAAAGATTCGTATGCGAACTGTATGCTTCCGATGCTGACGCCGTATTTTGCAAAAATCGTTGTGATCGACCCGCGGTATTTCAGCGACAGCCTTGAGCAAATCATGAAATCATACAATTTCACTCATGTCCTGTTTCTTTATAATCTGAACACTTTCCTTGCGGACAACTCGCTTGTTGACGCACTTGAAAGCTAAAAAAAGCACCGTAGAGGCCGAAACCTTTACGGTGCTTGCTTCTTTCGATATGCTTATTCGGCGGAAAAATCGTCCTTGCCGACGCCGCAAAGCGGACATACGAAATCGTCGGGAAGATCTTCAAACTTTGTGCCGGGAGCAATTCCGTTATCGGGATCGCCGACTGCTTCGTCGTATTCATAGCCGCAAACGTTGCAGATATATTTCATGATAAAAACTCCTTTCGTTATAATATACTAATGTTTTACCCTAAAATGCGCATTTTGTCAATACCCCAAATAAAGTAAATCGTTTTTATAACGAGTTGACGAAAGAAGGAAAAAACGCTATACTTGAAAAATACAAAGCAAAGGAGGCTGAACCGAATGGGCAAAAAGACGCAGAAAAACACCAAAAGCAAAATCGTTTCCGCCGCATGGAAGCTGTTTTATGAGCAGGGCTACGATGCCACAACGGTTGACGATATTCTTCTCGAAAGCGGGACTTCAAAAGGCTCGTTTTACCACTATTTTGAGGGAAAAGATGCCTTGTTGGGCTCACTCGCCTACCTTTTCGACGAAAAATACGAACAGCTTTCAGCCGAAATCAGCCCCGACACAAACAGCATTGACGCCCTTGCCTTTCTCAACCGTGAGCTTTTCGAAATGATTGAAAACCGCATTGACATTGATCTGCTCATTAAGCTTTATTCGACTCAGCTTACAACAAAAGGCGAAAAGCATCTGCTCGACCGCAATCGGGTCTATTATAAGCTCCTTCGCAAAATTGTCTGTGACGGTCAGCAAAAGGGAGAAATCACAAAAAGCAGCACGGTCAACGACATTGTGCGGCTTTATGCACTTGAGGAAAGAGCGATCATATACGACTGGTGCCTTTGCAACGGGGAATATTCTCTTCGTGAGTATGGGCAGAAGGTTATCGGGATTTATCTTGACTCCGTCAAAAATTGAAAATGGAATGCTTTTTGTTGTCCGGAGTCCGGCTTCGGGCAATATTTTATTTTTTGACTCAAATTCATTCTGTAATACAGTCTAATAAAATTCACTTATTTTATAGTGCTTTTTAAAAGTAAACTTAAAGATTGTACAGATTTCAGTCTAAACTTTATTCTGCATTGCATTTCAGATTAAAGTGTGGTATCATATCCAAGTTAAAAATTTACAGTAAAAAGAGAGGAAATGAAAATGACTTTAGAACTTCTTGCTTTTATTCTCTATTTCCTCGCCGTACTCTCAATCGGCGTTTTCTTTATGATACGCTCTAAGGGCACCGGCGAAGAAGAATACTTCCTCGGCGGAAGAGGTATGGGACCGTGGGTAACCGCCATGAGCGCCCAGGCTTCCGACATGAGCGGCTGGCTTTTGATGGGCTTTCCCGGAAGCATTCTCGCTTTCGGTATGGGTAAGGTCTGGATCGGTATCGGTCTTGCCATCGGCACATCGCTCAACTGGATTTTAGTTGCCAAGAGACTGCGCCGCTTTTCAAAGGTTGCGAACGACTCGATCACCCTGCCTCAGTACTTAACCAACCGTTTTGCTTCAAAAAACAAGGCGCTTCAGATCATCAGTGCAATCGTATTCCTTGTTTTCTTCACCTTATATGTTGCCTCGGGCTTCGTTGCCGGTAAAACGGTTCTGACAAGCGTTATTCCTCAGCTTGCGGGCAAAGATGAGCTTGCGCTTCTGATTTTCGCCCTCATTATTATTGCGTACACCTTCTCGGGTGGCTTCAAGGCGGTTTGCTGGACCGACTTTTTCCAGGGTCTGATGATGCTCGTTGCCGTTCTTGCAGTACCCATCGTGATTATTGCGACTAAAAATCCGGATCCCGCAAACCTCACCCTTACCCTCGCAGAAGGCGCAAGCGGAATCGGTGAATTCAATGTCAATCCCTTCAAGGCTTCGCCGCAGGACATCATTTCGGGTCTTGCGTGGGGTCTGGGTTACTTCGGAATGCCGCATATTCTTGTCCGATTCATGTCCATCAAGAAATCGTCGATGATGAAAAAGGCTTCGACCGTTGCCATCATCTGGGTCGTCCTGTCTCTCGGCTCGGCAATCGCTTTTGCCATACTCGGACGTATGCTCATCGGTGAAAAGCTTGTCAATGCCGGCGCACCCGAAACCGTATTTATTGAGCTTGTGAAAATGCTCTTCCCGTCGTTCATCGTCGGACTTCTTCTTTCGGCTATCGTTGCCGCCGCAATGAGTACGGCCGACTCCCAGCTGCTTGTTGCTTCGTCCTCTTTCACAAGCGACATCTATAAGCCTGTTTTCAGAAAGAATGCTTCGGACAAGGAGATTCTCTGGGTCGGCAGAGCCGTCGTTATCATCGTTTCGGTCGTCGCGTTCTTCATCGCTTCAAACGGCGGTAAGGGTGCCCAGGCCATCATGAACATGGTTGAAAACGCATGGGGCGGCTTCGGCGCAGCGTTCGGTCCGGTTATTATCCTTTCGCTGTTCTGGAAGAAAACCACCTACAAGGGTGCCGTGGCCGGCGTTGTCGGCGGTGCCGTAACCGACATCCTCTGGCTGATCTTCCTGACCGCTAAAACAGGAATCTACGAAATTCTTCCCGGCTTTGTTGTCGGACTTGTCTGCTGTATCGTCGCTTCGCTTCTTGACAAGAATCCGTCACCCGAAGCACTTGCCATCTTCGAAAAAGCAACAGCCAAGGACTACGAGGATTAAACACAGATTTTTGTACCCTTCATATAGGAAACCCGAAAAGACTTCTTCCGCCTTTTCGGGTTTCGGTTTTTCTGCGTTGATTTTTGTGTTACGCTTTCTTTGGTTTTACGGAAATCTCGTTAATCAAGGTAAAACCAAGGATAAGAATTCCGCCGATGATCTGTCTTCCTGTAATGGTTTCGTGCAAAAGCAAAACGGAAACCAACACCGCGACAAGCGGATCGATATAGCTTAAAATTGCCGCTTTCTGACCGGGCAGTTCTTTAAGCGACGAAAAATACAGACAATATGTGATTCCCGTGTGAACAAGTCCGACCGTCAGAAGATTTACCCAGCCGACGCCGCCGAGAGCGCTCAAGCCGAACGAGCCGGAAACCAGAACATAGGGAATCAGCACGACCGTTGCCGAAACGAACTGTAAAAACGTACGGTGAATCCCGTCAACGCCTTTGATGAATTTATTCAGCAGGACAACGGTGGCGTAAAACACAGCCGCACCGAGTCCGAACAAGATACCGGTCAGGTCGCTTTTTCCCGTTTCCGTCTCCCCCGTCACGGTAATCAGAACAAGACCGACCGTTGACATCACAAAACAGAGCCATTGTCTTGCCCTCATTTTTTCCTTGAAAAGGATCGGGCACAGAACCGTCACGATAACCGGTGCAAAATAATAGCTTAAAGTCGCCGCGCTGACCGTTGTGTACCGATATGCCTGAAAAAGCAAGATCCAGTTGATGCCCATTGCCGCACCCGAAAGAAGCAGAAGCGGCAAATCTTTCCGGATCGCCGCAAGCGGTATTTTCTGCTTCGTCACGAGTAGGTAGAAGCCAATCAGAATCAGAGCAAGAACGGCTCTGTACAAAGCAAGCTCGCCCGACGACAGCGGAATATTGCGGACAAACAGACCGAGCGTTCCGAACACCGTCATGGATACGATCATCATAGCCCTTGCGTTTCTGTTTTTCTTTTCCATTGATTTCACCGAAGCTTTCCGTGCAAATTACGAACGGCTTTCATTATATGGCTTTTATTCTGACGTGTCAACTTAAACCGTCCCGACAAGAACCGCCCTCAGACGGCAATTGCTTTTATTTTCTGTATTGAATATATCAATTGTCGTCTGTATAGTATAATATATTGGTTAATCTCAAAACTGCTCCCGAAAGAGAGGTACGTTATGTTTATTGACAAAGCGAAAATCAAGATCCGTGCAGGCAACGGCGGAAACGGTGCGGTTGCCTTTCACAGAGAAAAATATATCGCCTCGGGCGGTCCCGACGGCGGTGACGGCGGCAAAGGCGGCGACGTTGTTTTTATGGTAGACGACAACCTCTCTACCCTTGCCGACTTCCGCTACAAAAGAAAATACTGCGCCAAAAACGGCAACGACGGACAAGGCTCACGGAAAAACGGCAGAAAGGGCGAAGACCTGATTATCCGCGTGCCGAGAGGTACCGTGATCCGTGAATGCGAAAGCGGCGCCGTTATGTCCGATATGTCGTCGGACGAGCCTTTTGTTGCCGCAAAGGGAGGCAAAGGCGGTTGGGGCAACAGCCATTTTGCAACCGCTACAAGACAGACGCCGCGTTTTGCCAAAGACGGTATGCCCGGCGAAGAATGGGAAGTCACGCTCGAGCTGAAGCTTTTGGCGGACGTCGGTCTTTTGGGCTTCCCGAATGTCGGAAAGTCAAGCTTCATCTCGGTCGTCAGTCAGGCAAAGCCGATCATCGCCGACTATCATTTTACGACGATCACGCCCGTTTTAGGCGTTGTTTCCATGGGCGAAGGCTCCTCGTTTGTTATCGCCGACATTCCGGGACTGATTGAGGGTGCCAGTGAGGGTGTCGGTCTCGGTCACGAATTTTTACGGCACGTTGAGCGCTGCCGGATGCTTCTGCACATTGTTGACGTTGCCGGAAGCGAGGGCAGAGATCCGATCGAGGACTTCGAAAAAATCAATCTTGAATTAAAACGCTTCAATCCCGAGCTTGCCGATCGTCCGCAGATCGTCGCCGGCAACAAGATCGACCTGGCAACCGACGAACAAAGAGAGCGCTTCAAAGAGTATATCGAATCCAAGGGCTTAGAATACTTCGAAATGTGCGCGCCGATCCTTGAGGGCACAAAAGAGGTCATCAACGCCGTGGCGGCAAAGCTTGCGACCCTTCCGGCGGTCAAGAAATATGAAAGCGAAGAAATTCCGCTTGAAGTTATCATGAAAAAGAAGAACACCGGCTTTGAAATTGTCGTGGACGACGGCATTTACTATATCGAAGCACCATGGCTCGTTCCGATCATCAACAAGACCGACATGAACGACTACGAATCGCTTCAGTATTTCCAGCGTGTCCTTACGTCGAGCGGTATTATCGACGCTTTACGGGAAAAAGGCATTGAAGAGGGAGATACCGTCAATATTTACGACCTTGAATTTGATTTTGTAAATTAAGGAAGTTCAATTTCTATGGGTATTCTTTTTGAAAAAGACTGCGACGCAAAACAGCTAAGTCCCCTGTCTCTTGCCTTTATCGGGGACACGGTTTTCGACCTTTTTGTCCGGGAAATGCTGCTTTGCGACGCAAACAGACCGGTAAAAAAGCTTCATAACTGTGCGGCGAAGCTTGTCAACGCCAAGGCACAGGCGAAAATTGCCGAAGCGCTTGCAGACAAATTCACCGAGCAGGAAGCCGGTGTGTTTAAACGGGGGCGGAATGCACATACTAATCACATCGCAAAGAATGCGAGTAACCGTGATTACCATTACGCCACCGGGCTTGAGGCCGTTTTCGGCTTCGTATACTTAAACGGCGACACCGAAAGGCTCCGTGAGCTTTTCCGTCTTGCCATGGATAGTCTTGAAACCCCGGAGGTACCATAAGATATTTTTGGGGTTCTTATGAATATTAAGAAAACTGCTGTCAATTGTTTTTATGTACTTGCCGGCTCGGCGCTTTTCAGCCTGAGCGTCAATATGTTCTCGGTTCCGAACTCGATCGTTCAGGGCGGACTTGCCGGCATATCCATTATACTCAACCGGCTTTTTCCGTTTCTTCCGGTCGGTCTTTCGGTCTTTACGCTCAACATTCCGCTGTTTATCATCGGATACATGAGGCTCGGCAAAGGGCTTGTGCTGCGCTCCATAGCGGCGACGCTCGTTTTTACGTCCTTTATCGACATCGGCGGGCTGTTCATTCCGCCCTATACCGGTGATATTTTTCTTGCGGGCGTGTTTTGCGGCGTGTTCGCCGGTATCGGACTGGCATTCATTCTGCTTGCCGGTGCGACAACAGGCGGAACAGAAATTATCGCCGTTTTAATCAAACAAAAACGGGGCGACATCTCGGTCGGAAAGCTGATGATGTTCGTTGACCTCGTTGTGCTTTCCGCTTCGTACTTCGTTTTTCGCAGCCTTGAAAGCACGATGTACGCCGTGGTCACGCTGTTTGTCACATCAAAAATGATTGACCTCGTTCTTGTCGGCACGGGAACGAGCAAGGCGTTTATCATCATTTCGAAAAATTCAGATTTTATCACACAAAAAATCCTGTCCGAAGTCTCCCGCGGCGTCACCGTCATACCGGCGAAAGGCGGCTACACAAAGGAAGAAAAGCAAATCATCTTCTGCATCGTGCGTTCGTCTCAGGTCTCGGCGGTCAAGCGGCTTGTGACCGAAACCGACAAAAGTGCATTTTCTTTCGTTGCCGATATCGGAGAGGTCATGGGCGAAGGGTTTCATTGAATGCGGAATTCGTAATGCGTAATGCGTAATTGCGCCCAACCTTGCGGAATTATCAGTCTGCTTCCCGCAGGGGAAAATAGTAATATCTTACCGTGCGGACGATATCTTCCCTATATATCAATCTTTCCCGCAATTACGAATTACGCATTACGAATTAAAAAGAAGGGTGGTTACCATATGAATTTTACAACTCTTTCCAACGGTACCAGCGAAGGCTATTGTATTATCAAAAGCCTTGAAAAGAAAATGAATGTGAAGGGCGTGCCGTATCTTGACCTTGTTTTGTGCGACAAAACGGGCGAGATCAACGCCAAGCTCTGGGATTACAAGGAACTGATCCACGGCGAATACAGCGTCGGCGAGCTTATCAAAATCCGCGGTACGATTACACAGTATAACGGTGCCGATCAGCTTCGGATTGACAAAATCCGCACCGTTGCCGAAAGCGACAACATTGATATCGGCGACTTCGTTCCGTCCGCCGAATATCCCGGAAAGCTCATGCTCGATAAAATCTACTCTTACATAGACAGTATCGCCGATACACAGATTAAAACGCTGACCAAAGCACTCATCAAAGACTGTGAGGAAAAGCTTCTTTTCTGGCCGGCGGCGTATAAGCTTCACCATGCCATGCGGGGCGGACTTCTCTATCACACCCTGTCCATCCTTCGCCTTGCCGACAGTGTTTGCAAAATCTATCCGTCCGTTGACCGGGATCTGCTCGTCGCCGGCGCGGTGCTTCACGATATCTGTAAAATCGACGAGTTTGACATCAGCCCTGCCGGAATCGTCACGAACTATTCTGTCAAAGGGGAGCTGCTCGGTCACCTTGTGATGGGCAGCATGAAAATTCAGCAAAAAGCCGGGGAACTCGGCATCGACGGCGAATGTGTGACGCTGCTTGAACACATGGTCATTTCTCACCACGGTACACCCGAATTCGGTGCGGCGGTGCGTCCGATGTTCTTAGAAGCGGAGATTTTAAGTCAGCTTGACACGCTTGACGCAACCGTTTATGAAATTTCCGACACGCTTTCCGAAATCGAAAAAGGCGGCTTCTCTCCCCGTCAATGGGCGCTCGATAACCGCAAGCTTTACAATCACGGGCGCAAAAATATTGCTCCAAAGGCAAAATTGGACTGATTTTTTGCTGGTAAATGCTGAAAAAAGCAAGAAAATAGTCAAATACTGTTGCTTTTTTCAGAAAAAAATGCAATAATATATAATTGATTGACGGATAAACAATCTTGGGAGGCTTTCAATGCGCGTTATTACCGGATCAGCAAGAGGACGGAATCTGATTACCCTTGAGGGGGAGGATGTCCGCCCGACAACCGACAGAGTTAAGGAAGCGCTCTTCAGCATTATTCAGTTCGAAATCGAGGGCAGAAAGGTACTTGACCTTTTTTCCGGTTCCGGTCAGCTCGGAATCGAAGCGCTGTCCCGCGGAGCCGAAAAAGCCGTTTTTGTCGATTCGTCAAAGAAATCGCTTGAAGTTACGAAAAAGAATCTTGAAAACACGGGGCTTCTTTCGGGTGCTGTTCTTATCAACCGCGAAAGTATCTCGTATCTTCGCTCAGTCGGCGAAAAATTCGACATCGTTTTTCTTGACCCGCCGTATAAAAGCGGTCTGTTGCAAAAGGCACTTGAGGAGATGGACAGTGTTGTCAGCCCCGGCGGTGTTGTGATCTGCGAAGCGCCGAAGGACGAAGAACTGCCCGTAGAAATCGGCAGCCGTTTCCAATCGAAAAAATACAACTACGGAAAAATCTCCCTCACGGTTTACAGAGCCGACAACTGATCGGAAGTGAGTTTAATGAGCAAAATCGCCATCTGCCCGGGAAGCTTTGACCCGATTACGAAAGGACATCTCAACATCATCAGAAGAAGTGCAAAGATTTTCGATAAGGTGATCGTCGTTGTCATGTCCAATTACCGGAAAACGGGGTCTTCTCTTTTCTCGGTCGAAGAACGAGTTGAACTGATCCGACGCTGCACCTTTGACCTTGCAAATGTTGAGGTCGATTCCTATATGGGACTGCTTGCCGAATATGCAAGACAAAAGAATGCAGACGTTATTATCAAAGGGCTTCGGGCTGTTTCGGACTTTGAAGACGAATTTCAGCAGGCTCTTGCCAACAAAAGCCTGAACCCCGATGTCGAAACCGTATTTATGGCGGCAAGCGCGGAAAATATGTTCCTGTCGTCCAGCGTGATCAAACAAATCTGTCAGCTCGGCGGAGACGTGACGCCGTTTCTCCCGCCCGAAGTCAGCAGTGAAATCATCAGCAAGCTTCGTCAGCAGTAATCGGCCTGCGGCGAGTATATAAAGGCACCCTCTAAAAACATCCCGGCATTCGTCATAGCGCACAACTAATGCCGTCTTTGTCGTTAAAAATCCTTGAAATACACAAAGTATGTCTACGGATTTTTGCCTAAAATCCGACATCATTTGTGCACTATGCCAAATACCTTGAGTTTTTAGAGATTGCCTGAAGTTATTACCCAACTACAAAAAGAAAGGATAGATACTTATGGCATACTTCCAGGAAGAAGAAGAAGAGAATGTTGATTACATCGGCTTTAACGACGCTGATGATGACGAGGAAGATTATGACGATTCCGATTTTGAAAGATACACTCAAGAGGAAATGAGCGACAAATGGGGCGATATGAGCTTTGACGAGCTGATCGGTGAATTCGACCGCATCGTCTCCTCCTCAAAGAAGTTCTTTTTCTCGAAGAAAAAGAGAATCGTTGACGGTCAAGAGCTTTCCAATCTTGTTGATATTGTAAGCGAACAGCTTCCCGGCGAGATCAAAACTTCCCGTGACATCATCGCTTCAAGAGACGACATCATCGCAAACGCAAAACGTTCCGCCGACTCCATCCGCGCTTCGGCAGACGAGTACAACCAGGCTACCACTAACTCCGCCAACGACAGAGCCAACCAGATCATCGCCAAGGCTCAGCATCAGGCAGAAGAGCTTGTTTCCGCTCATTCCATTACCCAGCAGGCAAGAGAAAAGGGCGACCAGATCGTTGCCGAAGCCAACAGACGCGCACAAGAGCAGATGGCGGCCACCAAGAAAGCCTGTGAGGAGCATATCGCACTGACCATGAAATGGGCGCAGGCGGCTATGGCAGGTTCCAACGACTATGCATTAAGCCTGATGTCCGCCGTCAAGAGCGTCATGATGCAGAACGTGAACGACATTGATTCCGTTGCAAAAAGATACAGCGCCGATTACGAAAAGAAGCTTAACGAAATCAGAAGAGGTCCCGATTTCAGAGCGGCCGCAAGACCCAAGCCGCAGCAGAATCAGGAGTAAAATGACAAAAAATCTGCCGTGTTCAGCTTTGACACTGAATACGGCGTTTTTTTGGGCTTTTTGACTGATATCGGACAAAAAGTTGTCATTTTTTCGAAAGAAAAAAACTGTGATATAATTAAAAGGCAATCTCTAAAAACCTAAAGGCGTTCGGCATAGTGCACAAATGATGTCGGATTTTAGGCGAAAATCCGCAGGAATCCTTCCGGATTTCAAGGATTTTCAACAACAAAGACGGCATTAGTTGGGCATTATGACGAATGTCGGGAG
>JALEYA010000184.1 GCA_022779945.1 Oscillospiraceae bacterium
ACAGACTGACTGAAGCGTTTTCGACCCGCAGTTTTTTCCTCGCCCTCAAGGCGAGAAAAAACTCGGCTGAGAAAATGCGCACCGAAAGAACTTCTTTGCATACTTTCTTTTTCGTCTGAAAGAAAGTATGTGCCCGCGCGGCATTAGCGCAAAGGTAGAAAGATAGAAGAAGTTATAGCATAAGAGAACAGACTAACATTTACCTCTGCAAACTGAAATTTATTGCTCAACCAACGGCTCGAGCTGTCAGCTTTCAATCAAGTACCATGAAACCCGGCATTGGCGTCGCCTTGCGACCGGCTCGGGCACCCAGCTTTCATCAAGCACCGTGACACCCGGCATTGGAGTCGCCTTGCGACCGGCGTTGCCGTGCAGCCTTACAGTTTCTTATCCTTTTCAAAGGCACTTTCGACCGCATCGGCAACAGCAGCTTCAAAGCCGTCTTTTTGAAGGGCAAGAACTCCCTCAATCGTTGTTCCGCCCGGAGAGCAAACCTTGTCGATCAGCTCCCACGGGTGCTCGCCGGACTCGAGAATCATCTTCGCCGAGCCTAATACTGCCTGTGCGGAAATTTCAAGCGCCTGTTTTTTCGGCAAGCCGTTTTTGACCGCCGCTCTTGCCATGGCGTCAATAAACAGATAGGCATACGCAGGCGAACAGCCGCCGATTACTCCGAAAATCGGAAACTTGTCTTCCGCCAGCTCGACGGGTTTTCCGATGCACGAGCACATTTCACGAACAAATTCAAGGTCGTCCTTTGTCGCGTTTTCGTTGCCGCAATAGCCGCATACAGCTTCGGCGACAACGGCGTTGATGTTGGGCATGACCCGAACCGCTCTTACGGCTTCGTTAAGCAGAGAGCCGATAAATCCGAGTGTTTTTCCCGCCGCAATCGAAATGATCAGCGGCGATTTTTCTTTAACGGTTTCGCTGATTTCCGGTAGCAGAGAGCTGAAAATATTCGGCTTTACGCTGAGGACGACTTTGCCGCAGTTTTCGCAAAGCTCATTTGCACTTTCGAAAACCTTTACGCCGTATATGGCGGACAAGTCCTCCGCTTTTTCTCTGATTACGTCAAATACGCCGATATCCTCCCCTTTTAAAAAGCCGGAAGATACAATTCCTTTGATTATGGCTGTTGCCATGTTTCCTGTTCCTATAAATCCGATCAATTTCATCACCTTCTGAAAATATTATGCCGTTACTTCCTGCACCTCTAATTCAGACGTACAGAAAGGACATTTTGTCGCTTCCATGCTGATCTCACTTTGGCAATACGGGCAGGTTTTTGTTGTCGGTGCGGCGGGTTCTTCCTCTTTTTTCCCGACGCTCATGATCTTGTTGATTCCCTTGACAAGCAGAAAGATCACGAACGCCATAATAAGGAAGTTGATTACGGCTGTAATCAGTGAACCGTAATTGAGCGTTGCATAGCCGGCGGCCTTTGCGGCTTCTGCGGTTTTGAACACTTCATCGGTCACGCCGAGAACAATAAACTTGTCCGAAAAGTTGATTCCCTTTGTGATAAGGCTCAGAAGCGGCGAAACAAGATCGTTGACAAGTGAATTGACAATCGCCTGAAAAGCGCCGCCGATGATAACGCCGACGGCAAGATCAATCACGTTGCCGCGCATGATAAACTTTTTGAATTCCGCAAAAAAACCTTTACTTTTTTCTTTCACTTTTTTATTCCTCCAAAACGGATTTTGTATATTCTATCACATTGTAGCACAAAAATAAAGGCAAATCGGAACCCTTTTTGCCTGAAATCGGCTTTTCACCGTCACCGCGATATTCATTATTGCTTCGTTTATATTCCCGTCAGGTCAAAATCGGGAATAAATCCGCTGTCTGCCGCCGTTCTCTGCTGAACAAAAGCGTTTTCGAAGCCCTCTTCTTCAAGAAAAGACAGCACCTTTTCATACTCCCGTCCGGTGATTTTGCGCTGAAGCTCGGGGAAAGCGTCGATTTTTCCGCAGGGAGTGTATTGCGCCATAAGACTTACAAGCGTCTTTTCTCCGAGCGTTTTTTTGATCCACGCAAAAATTTCAAGCGAACGGTTGGTGTTCATCGGCAAAATCAGATGCCGTATGATAAGCCCTTTCAAAAGCATTCCGTCCGGTGAAAAAATATCTTCCGGCACCTGTCGGCGCATTTCGGCAACGGCGGCCGACGCTTTTTCAAAATAGTCCGAAGCCGCCGAATACTTTTCGGCCTTGTCGGGCGTGCTGTATTTCAGATCAGGAAGATAAATGTCAATCAAGCCCTCCAGCTTTTTGAGCGTTTCGACGCTTTCATACCCGCTGCTGTTATAAACGATAGGAACCGGACTTTTATAATCTTTCAAAACCCGTGCAAGCTGCAAAGCATAATGCGTCGGGTTGACAAGATTGATATTCTGAGCTCCCTGTTCAATCAGAGAGTCGAAAATTTCCGTAAGCTTCTCATCGCTCACGCCCTTCCCGAAGCAATCGTGGCTGATCGGATAATTCTGACAGTAGGCACAGCGAAGATTGCAGCCGGAAAAGAACACCGTTCCCGAACCGTTTTTTCCGCTGATACAAGGCTCTTCCCAAAAGTGAAGAGCGGCTCTTGCGACAACAAATTCTTCCGGCACACCGCAAAATCCGACCGAATTTTTACGGTCGACACAGCAGCTCCTCGGACACATATGACAAACCAAGTGGTAATCCCTCCCTTTTTTATTTAATTTTACCACATCAAATTGACTTTTTCCATTCTTTCGTCTATACTTTTTATGATCCTGACAGATGAAAGGGTGGTTTCATGATTCTTGCCATCGACATCGGCAATACGAACATTACGCTCGGCGGTTACAAGAACGAGCAACTGGTTTTCATTTCACGAATGTACACTTCAAGAAATAAAACCGCCGAAGAATACGCAACGGGACTTCTTGATCTGATCAATTTTAACAACCTGTCACCGGAGGCGTTCGACGGTATCGTTTTAAGCAGCGTTGTTCCGCAGCTTACGGAGGTTTTCTCCCGTGCGGTTTCTCTGACAATTAAAAAGAACCCGATTATTGTCGGTGAACAGCATCACGGCGGACTGAAGGTTGATGTTCTCCCGATATCACAGCTTGGTGCGGACTTGATTGCCGGCTGTGTCGGCGCTTTGAGCAAGTATCCGACACCCTGCATCGTTGCCGACCTCGGAACTGCCACAAAGCTTCTTGTTTTGGACAAGAGCGGTTATTTTACCGGCTGTATCATCGCACCCGGCGTCAAGATCTCGCTCGATGCTCTTGCCTCCTCGGCGGCGCTTCTTCCGTCGATAAGCTTTACAAAGCCCGACAAGGTTATCGGCACAAACACCGTTGAATGTATGCAGTCCGGGTCGGTTTACGGAACTGCGGCCATGCTTGACGGGCTGATTCGGCGCATCAAAAACGAGCTTGGTGAAGATAATGTGACGGTTGTTGCAACCGGAGGGTACAGCAAGGGAATCATTCCCTGCTGTGAGGAAGAGCTGATATTTGACGAAAACCTTGTTCTTGACGGGCTACGGGAAATTTACAACGAAGCACAGGGAAAATAATCAACAGGGGGAAATTGAATGTTGCGGTAGGATGCTGACGAAACATATGCCGGAGTATCGCTTTCGCTCATGCTTTCCCGTCAATCGGTCAGTTTATTCTGACCTGTTTGAAATACAATGGGGACACGGCTTGCCGTGTCCGCTTTTTTCAGGAGTTGCCTTTAGGGAACCTCTGAATAAATCACAGCAAATGCTTTGATGTACAGCTTACTTGCAAATTTTCCGCCATATCGCACAAAACCTGCTTGAAATCCGCCAGGATTCCTGCACAGTTTTTGCACTTTTCTGACGAAAAATTTGACGGCGCAATCTGCACATCAGATTTAATCAGAGCTTCCTTGGTTCGTCTCGTGCGGTGCCAAAGACCGGGGCAGGTAGTTCATGATTGAAAGTTAAGAGCCTGAGCGATCGGATGAATTGAGTACTGAATTTAATTTTGTCCTCATTCATCGGAAACGCAAGGCTATTATGTCTATCGGGAAATATATATGAAAATTACCAACTTTTTTTGACAAACTGCTCAATATTTTCGCTAATTGTATATTTACAACTCGCCTTTCAAGTGATAAAATATAAAATGTTGGTTTGTGTAATTTTTACATTATAAATACAAGGAGGATCATCCAATGGCAAGAAAAACCAAAACCATGGACGGTAACAACGCCGCCGCGCATGTATCCTATGCGTTTACGGAAGTTGCTGCCATCTATCCCATCACTCCCTCGTCCGTAATGGCTGAGGTCACCGATGTTATGTCCGCAAAAGACACGAAGAACCTTTTCGGTCAGAACGTAAAGGTAACCGAAATGCAGTCCGAGGCCGGTGCCGCAGGTGCTGTTCACGGCTCACTCGCTGCCGGTGCTCTTACGACGACCTACACCGCTTCTCAGGGTCTTCTTCTTATGATCCCGAATATGTACAAAATCGCCGGTGAGCTTCTTCCGAACGTTATTCACGTTTCCGCCCGCTGCGTATCGAGCCACGCTCTGAACATCTTCGGTGACCATTCCGATATTTACGCCTGCCGTCAGACCGGTTATGCGATGCTTTGCTCGAGCAACGTTCAGGAGGTTATGGACCTCGGCGCTGTTGCTCACCTTTCCACCATCAAGGGCCGTGTTCCGTTCCTTCATTTCTTCGACGGTTTCCGTACTTCCCACGAAATCCAGAAGATTCAGGTCTGGGATTACAAGGATCTTGCCGATATGCTTGACTGGGACGCAGTTAATGCATACCGTCGCCGTTCTCTGAACCCCGAGCATCCGGTTCTCAGAGGTTCTGCTCAGAACCCCGACATCTTCTTCCAGGCTCGTGAGGCCTGCAACAAGTATTATGACGATATCGTCGGCATCACCGAGGATTACATGAATCAGGTCAATGCCAAGATCGGTACCGATTATAAGCTCTTCAACTACTACGGCGCACCCGATGCCGAAAAGGTTATCGTTGCCATGGGCTCTGTCTGCGACACCATCGAAGAGACCATCGATTATCTTGCTTCTAAGGGCGAAAAGGTCGGTCTTATCAAGGTTCGTCTTTACAGACCGTTCTCCGTCAAGCATCTTCTTGACGTGATGCCGGATACCGTGAAGAGCATTTCCGTTCTTGACAGAACCAAGGAGCCCGGCTCTCTCGGCGAGCCTCTCTTCCTTGACGTTGTTGCCGCTCTTCGTGATTCGAAGTTTGCGAATGTACCCGTTTACGGCGGACGTTACGGCCTCGGCTCAAAGGACACGAACCCGTCTCACATCATCTCCGTATACCGCAACATGGAAGCTGCTTCTCCGAAGAAGACCTTCACTGTTGCCATCGAGGACGAC
>JALEYA010000205.1 GCA_022779945.1 Oscillospiraceae bacterium
GAAGCTGGCGGCGTAGGCGACGCCGTTTTTGAACGCCTTTTTCGTTCCGCTACGCTCCACTCAAAAGGCGTTCAAAAACATTGTACTATATCTTGACCTTATTTTTTACCAAAAATGGGTCACATCTATTTACAACGCAGATATCGTAAGCGCTTGTTTGTTTTATTCCAGTTGACAAAACGAGTAAAGTCGCTTATAATATTTACAGAGGGTGTATCTCAGCCCAAAAATGAGAGATTTAATCTGTGAGCTTCTCTTGGCTCAATACAAGAAAGTTACAAGTGAGCGTTTCGCCGCTCTTAAGTGCGAACAAGCGAAGGGGTAAGTTTTTCTTGCCCCTTTTTACTTGAGGGAGAAAGAATGGAACATATCAGGATTTATGAGATAAGCGGTGATTATATTGACTATCTTATACCGTATGCAGAGCACTTATTTCACAATAAAAAGCAAAATCAGAAGAATGAACGAAAATATATCGGAATAGTTTTCCAAATTAACGGCTTGAATTATTTTGCTCCGCTTTCTTCATTTAAGGCGAAGCACTTTCGCATGAAAGAAAGCGTAGATTTTCTCAAGGTCAAAGAATATGCTGTTATCAATCTGAATAATATGTTTCCCGTTCCGCTCAGTGAGTGCAGGTATGTAGATATCAGCAAGGTGAAAGATCAGCATTATAAAGATTTGCTTCTTGCGGAATACCGTTACATAAAATCAATTCAAGATAAAATACGGAAAAATGCGGCAACTGTGTACCGACATAAGATCAAAAACGGTAACGCGAGTGCACTGGCTAAAAGATGTAACGATTTTGCAAGTTTAGAAAAAGCTTGTATCACCTATGAAAAGTATAAATAAACCGCAAGACTGCCGTTGTCAGAAACAGCAGTCTTGTTCTTTTACTCTTGTAATTTCGTATTCTCCGCTTACTTTGTCTTTCTTCCGGTGGTCGGAAAAAATCACGTCACCCGACGAATAAAGTATCGCAAGCGTTCTTATGGAGCCTTTTTCGGGCGGAATTTTTTCGGTGAAAAAGCGCTTGACGGTTTTCAGCCTGCCGTCCTTGATTTGCAGGCATTTCGGGATAACCGCCGAAGCATTGGTGGCAACCCGGTCGGTTATCATCTCGTCGCGAAGCCGCATTTTGTCAATGCCGGGAAGAGACGAAAAAAAGGCAAAGCATTTTTCGGTAAACGTGTCCAGAGGAACAGAGCTTTCGGCGCCGACAGATTCCGCAAGGCTTTCAAAAAGCGCAAACGGAGAAAGACCGCTTTCGGACAGCACATACCGAAGCGTCCGCTTGAACCGACCGCTGTTGTAAAGGCGGTCAAACACGCTTTCGATTCTGTGAAGCTTTCGGATTTCGTCCGCACGCAGCCATTTTGTGCTGACGACCTCATACGGTGGATTTTTACTGTATTCGATTTCGTATTCCTTCGCTTTTTCTTCAAGTGCCGAGCCGTGAAGCACTTTTAAAAAGCCTAATTGAAGCATATTCGCACCGAGCGCAAAAGCCCGGTTAAAGCTATCTTTTGCCGAAGCGTAATCTTCATACGGCAGACCGAAAATCAGGTCGGTATGAACATGACAACTGCCGAAAGAAATCAGCGTCCTGAGGTTTTCTTCAAGTTTTTTAAAGTCGGCTTTGCGCCGTACGCTTTCAAGCGTTTTCGGGTTGAAGCTCTGGATTCCGGCTTCGAACTGAACCGAGCCTTTCGGCATCGAGCCGATGAGGGCGAGCGTTTCGCCGTCTAAGATATCGGCGGCGATTTCGAAATGAAAACACACGCCGTCGGGAATCGGTTCGCCGTAGTTGTCTTTGATAAACCGCAAAATCTCCTGCGCACGTTTCTTATCGCAGTTGAATGTCCGGTCAACAAATTTCACCGTCTGTGCGCCGCTTGAAGCTAACGTCAGAATGTCGCTTTTCACTCGCTCAAGCGAAAAGAAGCGGACGTTTCCTTTTTCGCCCGAGAGGCAGAATGCGCACGAAAACGGACAGCCCCGGCTTGCTTCGATATAGGCAAGCTTATTCTGAAGTGAGCCTTCGGAAACGTCGCCGAACGCGGACGGCGGGTCGCCCGAAAGCTTATGAAGCCGACCCGGCCGGATTTCGTTTCCGCTTCGCATGGTGCAAATCCCGTCAGGAATTTCTGATTTTTCCCCGAGACACCGCACAAGAGCCGGCAAAGCTTCTTCGCCCTCACCGCAGAGGATATAATCGAGAAACCCGTACTTTTCCAAAAGCTCCCGGCTATTGAAGCTGACCTCGGGACCGCCTAACATGACCGCCGTTCCGGGGTGTTCCTGTTTCAGCCTTTCGGCAAGCGACAGAACCGTTTCAATGTTCCAGATATAACACGAAAAGCCGACGGCATCGGGCTGTTCGTCGGCGATTCTTTTGTATAACGCATCTTGCTTTTCGTTGATGGTTCCTTCGACCGTACGGAATGTAAATTCATCACCGCAGAGCTTATCGCGAAGGGCACCGAGAAGATACGAGGCGGCAAGGGGAGTATGAATAAACTTTGCGTTGACGCTTACGAGTACAAAACGGAACATTTCTTATTCAGCCTGTCTGATTTTGCAGACATCGACCCATTCCGTATAACCGGAAAGCTTTTCAAGCTCGGGGATTGTCAGCTCAATCGCGCTGTTACTGCTTCCGCAGGCGGGGAAGACCGTTTCAAAACGCTTGAGCGACTCGTCAAGATAAACCGTAACGCCGTCATTGACTGCAAACGGGCAGACGCCGCCGACCTTATGACCGATCATCGTTTCCACCTGCTCGGCGGTGAGCATGGTGGCCTTCTGGCGGAACCGATCCTTGAACTTGCGGTTATCGACCTTTACGTCACCGGCGGCAACGATCATAACGGCTTTTCCGTCCACGAGGAAGGTCAGCGACTTTGCGATTCTTTTGCCCTCACAGCCGAGTGCCGCGGCGGCAAGCTCAACGGTGGCGCTGGAGACGTCAAATTCCTGTATTTTTTCTTCGAAGCCGTATTCCGACAAATAGCTTCTGACTTTTTCGATAGACATTGTTACTCAGTCCTTTGTTTCATTTTCACTCTATTTTATAGCGAAAGCGGGCGGCTGTCAAGTCGTTGAACAAGAGACCGGAAAACCGGTCAGCCTATCCTTGACAAAGGGCAGACCGCAGTACTATAATTACAGTATAAATTCTCAGGAGGAAAAGACGATGAAAAATAAAAAACATATCCTGAAACGTGTTGTTGCGTGCGTCGTGGTTGTCTTTGTGGCGGTTACGGCGACAATCATGAGCGGCGTTGTCGGACTTGAATTGCCAAAGTGGTCGGAAATGCTTGTGACGAGGGCGAGTGCGGCAAGTGAGGGGTATTATACCTATTCCGTAGAAGACGGGGAAGCAACGATATACCGTTGTGAAGATTCTATTCGTGGTGATGTTGTTATACCAGATAAGCTTGGAGGTTATCCGGTGACGAGAATAGGTGGATTTGCGTTTCAATATTGTAGTGGTTTGACAAGCATAACAATCCCTGAAAATGTTACGTGCATTAACGGTCATGCGTTTTTTAAATGTACTGGTTTGATTAGCGTAACAATTCCGGACAGTGTAATAAGCATAGGAGATGATGTATTTGATTATTGTACCAGTTTGACAAGCGTTACCATTGGAAACGGTGTGACAAACATAGGTGACTTTGCGTTTAGAGGTTGCACCAGCCTGATAAGTGTGACAATTCCAGACGGTGTGACAAACATAGGTGACTTTGTGTTTAGTGGTTGCACTAGCTTGACAAGTATGACAATTCCAGACGGTGTAACAAGCATAGGTGTTGCTGCGTTTAGTGGTTGCACTGACTTGACGAGCATAACAATACCGGAAGGTGTTACGAGCATCGGCTCTTCTGCATTTGAAAATTGCACCGGTTTGACAGAAATTCAATGGAACGCAGAAAACGTCAGTGATTTTGCCTCGAATAAAAATGTGTTTGCCTGTGCTGGAACCGGAGGCAGAGGAATAGACCTTGTTTTTGGTGATAACGTCAAACATATACCGGATTATGCATTTTATTCTGCTGATTTCTCCGAAAAATGCAAGCTGATGTATGTAACCTTCGGGGACTGTCTGGAAAGTATCGGCCGATCTGCCTTTTATGGGTGTGTCGGAAGAATAAGCAATATTCCGGATAGTGTAGTTCATGTCGGATCTAATGCATTCGCAGGAACAAAATGGTACGAATATCAAGCGGACGGACCGGTTTATTTTGGAAAAGTTTTCTATAGATACAAGGGAGCAATGCCGCAAAATATGAATTTAGAAGTTTCAGACGGAACAAAAAGTATTTCGGCCTCTGCGTTTTCCGAATGTGCAGAATTACAGAATATCACAATTCCGGACAGTGTGACCGAAATCGGAAGTAAAGCATTTTATAATTGCTCAAAAATTACAAGCGTAAAAATCCCTGCTG
>JALEYA010000215.1 GCA_022779945.1 Oscillospiraceae bacterium
GAAGCAGGCGGCGTAGGCGACGCCGTTTTTGAACGCCTTTTTCGTTCCGCTACGCTCCACTCAAAAGGCGTTCAAAAACATTGTACTATATCTTGACCTTATTTTTTACCAAAAATGGGTCACATCTATTTACAACGCAGACGGGCGTCTTTCTTTTTTTATAAAAAGTCTTGTCAACTTTTTCTCGTTATGCTATGATAATAAGATAAGAAAGGATGAACACGGAGTGTGTGGCTATGGTATTCTTTGTGTTCACAGGGAGGGAAAACAATGAAATCCTTATTCTCGTTTTTGCTTTGCCTTTTGCTTGAGCTGATGTCTCTTTTCGGACTCGGTGCACCGGGTGTAAGCAGCCCCGAAACGGACATCAACGAACCGGTTGACGTGATTGTTGAACTGGAAACCGCAAGCGTGCTTGATAAGGTCAAAAAAGCGTCGCAAAGGGAAAAAATCGTGAAAAGCTATACGGAATCCGACAGCTATCAGGAGCTGGTGTCGTCTCATAAAGGAATGAAAAAGCGTATTTCAAAGCAGTTTCAGTCGGCTGATTTCCGTTATTCTTACAGCTATTGCTTTGTTCTCAACGGATTCTCGCTGCGTATTCCGTACAAGTATATTGATGAACTGGAAGCGCTGCCGGGGATTAAGAGCGTCCATATCAGTGCGCAGTTTGCACAGCCGCAGACGACCGAGGCTGAAGCCTATGACGTTGAACTTGACGAAGCCGGACTTTTCACCGGTGTGAACGAAACGCAAAAAACAGGCTTTACAGGAAAGGGAACGGCGATTGCCGTTTTAGATGCCGGCTTTGAGCTGTCTCATGAAGCTTTTGACTTTGAAGTGCCCGACCCGAAGCTTTCAAAGTCGGATATCAATATCATTACGACCTTTAAGGCACTGAATACCTTTGTGCCGATGTGGGGCGCAAACTACTATTCGCAGAAGATTCCGTACAAATGGGACTATGCCGAAATCGACAAATCCGTCGGAGACAAGAATTCTGACCACGGTACCCATGTCGCCGGCATCATAGGCGGAAAGAGTGACACGATAACGGGCGTCGCCCCCGATTGTCAGCTTCTTTTGATGAAGGTGTTCGGGGACGAAAAGAATGCACTGGCAAAAGAATATGTTTATCTTGCCGCTCTTGATGACGCGGTCAAGCTCGGTGCGGATGCGGTCAATATGAGTCTCGGCGCTCCGAGCGGACAGAACCCGGATAATATTTTTACTGCCGACGTGATTAAAAGACTTGAAAAATGCGGAATTCCCGTTGTCTGCTCCGCCGGAAACGAAGCAAGCCTCGGAAGAAATGACGCGGTTGCAGGAAGTGAAACGGTAAGTGCCGATCTCTTCGATTACGGAACGGTGGGTTCGCCGGCAAGCTATAAATGGTGTACGGCTGTTGCCGCCGCAAAGGTGAATCCGGGCATGGCTTACGGAAACGGATCGGTCAGCGTCAGCGGACAGGGAAGCGCCGATATTGCCGAATACTCCTCGTGGGGTGTGACGGCGGATTTAAGGCTCAAGCCCGAAATCACGACCCCCGGAAGCGATATCCTGTCCTCGGTCAACGGAAACGGATACCGGACAATGAGCGGTACTTCCATGGCTTCGCCGTATTACGCCGGAGCGGTTGCCGATCTTTTTGAATATCTTGATAAGAGTTTTCCGTCTTTGAGCGGACAGAAAAGAGCCGAAACGGCGACAAATATTCTGATGAGTACCGCCGTGCCGTTCAGGGGCGTCGGCAAATCAACCTATTATTCACCAAGACGGCAGGGTGCCGGATTGTTAAGCCTTACGGGTGCTTTGAATACAAAAGCGTACCTCACCGCCGCCGACGGCAAGTCGAGACCGAAAATCGACCTCGGTCAGGACACGGACGGAACGCTGGAACTGAAGTTCTGTGCGTATAATTTGTCGTCCGAGCCGCTTTCATACAACATCAGAACGGTTGTGCTGACGGACTCTTATAAGCTTTCGAACGGTCAGTATATCAACACTCTGACCGCTCGCAAATTATATGAAAACAGCGGTTATAACCTGACATACACGAACGGCGTTGACAGCGGAAAGGTCGTAATTCCGGCCAATTCAAAGACGGAAATTGCTCTTACAATTACCTTGTCGTCCGAACTTCGTGAGACTATGAAAGAAGCTTTCAAAAACGGATACTTCCTTGACGGCTTTGTTTTCCTTGAAAGCGAAGAGGAAGGAGTACCCGCACTTTCGATTCCGTATCTTGCTTTTGACGGGGACTGGAACAAGGCGATGCTGTTTGATTATACGATGTATGACGCTCAGCCGTCCTATCTCGGTAAAATGTGGGGACTCATGGTGACGGACGGCGAAAGCTATTATCCGCTCGGCGCGAATATGTTTGAAAACGGTAACGAATATGGGATTGACCGTAAGTACTGCGCGTATTCTGTCAACGCTTTGAAAAGTGAGCTGAAAGATCCGACCGTTACGGTAAGCGTCGGCCTTTTGCGAAACGGCGAGCGAATGGACTTCAATCTTTTCAGTCAAAGCGGAGTGTTCCGCTTCTGCGGTTCCACGCTTCTTGATTACTGTCGCAAGACGTACGACCCGAACAAGAGCAATATCGGACTTCTCTGGGGCGGAGGCGGCGGTCTTGTTGACGGAAAAGGCTACGTTTATAAGGTTTCCACCACACCGGCGAACTATCCGGGCGGACGGACGACGATTGAATTTCCGTTTGTGGTCGATAATCAGGCGGCAACGGTTGATAGTCTCAGCTATACGCTTGAAAACGGCAGACGAATCCTCAACATGGTTCTTCACGATAACCGGTATATCATGGGCTTCAGTGTCAGCGATCCGAACGGAAGAAAGCTCGGCGACGTTTCGTTCAAGGGTGTCGAACCGGACGAAAACGGCAACTATACCTACACGCTTGATATGAGTACGCTTGGGTATTACGCTTCAAAATGCGACAGTCTGAGTCTGTATATCCTCGACTATGCTTACAACGAAACAACGGCTTCGGTTTCTCTTTCGGGAAAAGCGGAAGAAAATGTTCCGAGCGCAAAAACGGCTTTTGACTTTTCGGGTTACCGCTTTCAGCAGGCTTCACCCGTCGTCGAAACCGCAGTCAGAACATTCAACTAAATTCAAAGGAAGTGGCAGAAAATGCACAAAAGTGAACTGACGAAACGTAAGAAAATCGGGTATTGCAGCGGTATTACCACCGAATCCCTGCTGTATAATATGTACTATACCTATTATCTTTTCTTCCTGACCGACGTTGCCCATATGGCACCGGGTCTTGCCGGTACGGTAAGCCTGATCTCGGTGATCTGGGACGCCGTGACCGACCCGATTATCGGGC
>JALEYA010000219.1 GCA_022779945.1 Oscillospiraceae bacterium
CGTCTTGACGTATCCGCTTCCATCAACAGCCTTAAATACTCTTTCTGTGAAAGTCTGCGTTCGGTTTCCACCCTTTTGATGTCCGTGATCTTTCGCTTTGTTGTCTGAAAATAGATATAATTTCCGTCGACGCCTCTCTGACGGACACGGACTTCATCGCCCGAATCACTTTTGATGTAGGTCTGAATGATTTCAATTTTTTCGCAGGATTCAACAGATTCAAGCCATTCGATATCGGGATATTCGATTAAAAACTTCCGTTCGATTTCAAGCGGCTCAGGCTCACCCAAAAAGGAAGCGATTTCCGCAATCAGACGTTTGATTTTGTTATCAAAATCCGAAGAATTGTCGATCACTCTGAAGTGCGGATGTCCCGTCCAAGCGTTGATGATTTTGTCGTCCAACACAGCCGCCTGTTCGGGCGTCTCCGTTCTTGACGCATTATTGGCTGTTGTATAATATTCTTCTGCACCCTTTGCGGCGGTAACAAGATGAAAAACCGCATCATAATTATCCCGCAGTTCCACTTCATTTGCGCCTATTTCGTCAAGGACAGAAAGAAACACCTGCGCCGGCATATAGGCTTTATTGTCCAGTGCGCCGCGGTCACAGACAATCAGGATCTTCTCTTTTTTCATCGTCCCGGCCGCTTCTTCAAAGGCTTTTTCCTTTTCCAGCTGCAGTTTCAGCTGAACCTTCTGATAGTCAATATTCGTGCCGCAAGTCCACGGTGCCACACCCCCGGAAATCAGTTCTGTGGCTGTTTCGTGAATAAACAGAACCGCATAACCTAACTGTTCAAAAAAGTCCTGAAGACGGCTCATAGCCGTTGACTTACCGGCACACGGTCCGCCGGTAATGACGATTTTTGTGATATCCATTTATTATTCCCCTTTCACGATTTTCTCTTTCTGCGGATATTTCACACATCTTCTTCATTGATATAAACCAAATTCGGCTTTCCGTTCAACCGGAGGCTGGCGAACGGAGAAGCCGAATCAGTTTTGTTTTATGCCGGAAACGGCATAGTGAAATATATCTTATTTTTCGTTATAACCGAAGTAGATGTCCTCGTCATAGACGTTGTTTTCGTCCGGGCTGTGGTGAGCGTACCAAACCTGTGCAAAGAACGGGTTGACCTTGGCAATTTCGTCGTATTTCCACGGCATCGGAAGACATTCGGGACACCAGTGACCGCCCTTGAGAACAAGGTTCGGAGACATTTCGAACTCGTGACCGCAGGCGCACTTCCACTTGATCGGTGTGTACATATCCTTGCCGAGCTTCTTGGAGACACACTCGCCGCCTCTGAATTCGGCTGCCTTTTGCATATCGGCGATGGTAAGCTTATCGAAGGGCTTGCTTTCGTCGTAGCCGTGGTCAAGATAGCTCATCTCGAACTTGTCGGGAATCACAACCTCGAAGTCCTTCCACGAGCCGATTGCATTATATTTATCAATCGAGCCGTAGTAAGCGGTAATTCTGTCTTTCATGCCGTTTTCGATCCATGCCTGTGTACCGAACAGAGCGGTTTCGGCAATCGGCTTCATCATGTACTTCTTGATGAGCGGAAGCGGAGCAAGACCGGAAAGCTTGAAGTAGAACGGAGCCTGCTTGGACAGTCTCTTGAAGTAATCCTTAACGGGAAGATTCTCTCTGAAGTGGAGATATTCTTCGAGCTTGTCGGCATCGGTGTACCACTGACCGTGGAAATTCTGAAGCGTGAACCAATTCGGCTCGAAAATCTTCTTGACAACGTCGTCGCCTCTCATGCCGATGGCGTTGAGAAGATACCGTTCGAATTCATAGTTGGTCAGACGATAGTCGGGACCGGAGCTGATGTTGTAGAAGTTACGCCAGAATTCTTCGGGAACTCTCGGGTTGCAGACCTTTGCGCAAAGGCGTCCGCTGTCTTCTACCGTTGCCCATTCGAGCATGCCGTTGATGGGAACGTGATACATGATCGGTTCCATGTTGTAAAGAATATCGGGATAAAGAATACCGGTCTGACGAAGCGATACCCAATATTTAAGACCCGAATCGGCAAGAAGACCTTCTGCGATGGTCTTACTGATTGCGTAATGGTCATAAATGCTGATCTGGATCGGGTCGCCGGTTCTGCCCCAGTGAACGGGAGCGTTTCTGTCGCCGGTTTGTGCAACCGTACCTATGTATACTACTTTAACGGCATCGGGATCGGGCTGAGCCTTGACAGCGTTGATGATGTTCTTCATTGCGGTGATGTTGGTGAACATCGTCTTTTTCGGATAGTAGTCAGCAGCAGGAGAAACCAGTCCGCCGACATGAATGACGAAATCCGCACCGGTTACGCAGGCAAGAACATCTTCATATACCGTAAGGTCGCCCCAGTAAAGCGTTACATGGGGATCGTTTACATACGGAGCAAACTTGTCTCTGTTCTTCTTGCTGTCACGGTTGAGGACAACAATGTTGTATAAGTCACGTCTTTTGTAAAGCTCCTTGAAGCCGGCAAAGCCCATGTTGCCGGAAGCACCGGTAAGAAACACTGTCTTTTTCATTTTTACCACCTTTTCCGTTAAAAATTTTAAGAATCCTTTTTAGACATTCTATCGTAAAAAGTATACAACATATCTACACAACATTTGTTAAAGATTTGTTAATTATTTTATCAAAACCCGGTAAACCGTTTTTGTCAATTCTATGTATAATTATAGACACAGTGTTTTGCACGACAATTTGTGCAAAATCGCAATTTTTTCAAACAAATACAGCTTTTCTGCATCAAAAGCCGTATTTTATTTTTGCGAAATCAAAACACTGTGTCATAATTTGTATCCTTTATGGGTATATGTTCAAAATTGTCCAAAAATTCAAAGAAGGAGTATCAACATGAACGAAAAAAAGAAACTCACCATCATCAGCAAACCGCCGAAGGGCAAAATGGCAGGACTTCTGATCGTCTTCGCCTGGATCATTCTTTGGAATATCATCTATCAAGCGTGTCACGACATTCTGACCTCGGGTTCTATTCAGGTAATCAACTGGTCATTTTTCATCAGCGTTACGATTTTCTTTATGCAGGAGGAGCTTACCTATAAAGAGCGCTTCTGGCATACGCTTTGCGGCGGTGCCGTCGGACTTCTGATTGCCGCTGGAGTTGTAAAGGGCTGTGTCGCTTTGATGGGTGCCGGTTTAGAACACTTTCCTGCTATCTGTATTATGTTGGTCATCGCTATCGCCGCACTGATCCTTCTTCATCCGTATTTGCCGATGTTCTTCAACAACGTAGGCTTCTGCTATTTCATCATTTCGCTTATCAACAGCAAAGAAACGATTTCTTCTCTTCCGAGCAATCTTCTCTCTCTTCTTCTCGGCAGCATCATCTTAAACCTCGGCTGCAGCGCACTGCTGACCCTTTATATCAACAATAAAAAGAAAAAGGCGATCGCCGCTGCTGCAAAAGAAAAAGAAGCCGCTGCCGCAACCGAATAAAAACACAGCCGTACTCAGTTGACGTCCGGCTTTTTTACTGTCCGAAAACAAAGCTACCGCCTCAAATGAAGCGGTAGTTGATTTTTCACTATCTATTAAAAGGTAAGCTTACGGTTCATTTCCTTAACCGTTTCCTCGTCAAGCTTTACGATTTCACGGTCATAGGTCAGCATACCGTTAACCTCAAATTCAACGTCGGAAACCTGCGTGTAGACGGAGGCGGAAAGTCCCTTTTTCATCATCGGTATTACCTGATGCTCATGAAGCTTGCGGTACGCCTCGGTCAGACTTTCACGGGATTTATACATCTGATAGCCGAAGGACTTGCTCTTGTTCCAGACATGACCGTCGAGAATCTGGCTGTATCCGCCGTACTCGCTCAAAACGAACGGGCGTCCGTCATACTTCGGGGCGGTGACGGGAAGAATATAGCGGTGAATACTGCGGAGATCACAGCCTTTCTGGTCATACCAGCCGCTTGCGTGGTCAACGATTCTTGTCGGATCCTTCTGCTTGATTTCGTCGCCGATTCTCTTGGCGTCGAACTGTCCCCAGCCCTCATTGAACGGAACCCAGCAGCCGATTGACGGGTGGTTGTAAAGAAATCCGATCATATCATCAAGCTCTTCTTCAAATTGAACTCTCCATTCGATCTTATCACGGTTGAAGGTCTTGTAAGCGTTGTCCTTCTTGGTAAGATTGACAACCGGTGACAAAAAGCCGTAAATATTCGGAAGAACACCCGCATGGAAAGTATTGAGTGCCTTGCCGCCGCTTACCATGTCCTGCCAGACGATCATACCGAGACGGTCGCAGTGATAATACCAGCGGTCGGGTTCAACCTTGATGTGCTTTCTGAGCATATTGAAGCCGAGGTCTTTCATCTTCCGGATATCATAGATCATCGCTTCGTCGGTCGGCGCCGTCATACCGCCGTCGCTCCAATAGCCCTGATCGAGCAGACCTTTCTGAAAATACGGCTCGTTATTCAGGAAAATACGGTTATAGCCCTGATATTCACCGATGCTGAATTTTCTCATGGCAAAGTAGCCTTTGACGGTATCGGTACGGTTATCCTTATCCGTCAGCTCAAGAACAAAATCATATAAGAACGGGCTTTCAGGCGACCAAAGCTTCGGGTTTTCGATTTTCACCGCTTCATCCTCCGTGATTTTGCCTTCATAGACGGCTTTCTTGCCGTCAAAAACGGTAAGCTTCAGCGTTCCCTCACCATTGATATCGGTTTTGATGTTGATTGCTTCGCTGTCGATATCAGGCGTGAGTTTATAGCCTTTTATGTAATTCTCATTGACCGCTTCCAGCCATACGGTTTTCCAGATTCCGCTCGTTGCCGTATACCAGAAGCCGTGGGATTCGCTTGCCTGCTTGCCCCGGTTTTGCCATCCGTCATCGGTCGGGTCAAAGACGCGGACAACAAGCTCATTTTCGCCTTCCTTGAGCGTATCGGTAATATCGAAGCTGAACGGGCAGTAGCCGCCGACATGAGAGCCGACCGGCTGTCCGTTGACGAACACCCTGCATTCCCAATCAACGGCGCCGAAATGAAGAAGAACTCTTTTTCCGCCGAATTCTTCGGGCAAGGTAAACGTCTTTTTATACCAAAGAAGCTCGTCGCTCCCGAGCCTTTTGCAAACACCGGAAAGACAGCTTTCGATCGCAAACGGAACACGGATTTTCCCGTCAAAGCTTTCGCATTTTTCGCAGTCCGAACCGGTTACGGCATAATCGAACATTCCGTTGAGATTCAGCCATGCTTCTCTCACCATCTGAGGTCTCGGATATTCGGGCAGAGGCTTGTCGCACATCGCTTCTTTCGCCCATCTTGTTGATAAAGTCATCATCATGTATTTCCTCCTGAGTTCTGTCACTTTGATAGCCTTTCTATTTTATACCAACAGCCCAGAGAAATCCATACATTTTTTCAATAAAATCTTGCGCTGCAAACTGACAAAACGCACAAAAAAGCAAGCGACTGCAAAGCACAGAATACACATTGACATTGTATTGTGCTTTACAGCCGCTCTTATTCTATTCGGCTTTCCGTCTTTCACGGAAGAAAGCCGCCTTCACATTCACTGATTATTATTTTCACTCAGCCATGCAAGCTTTACCCAACCGGTCACGCCGTGTGTGGTATCGGTCACATAGACCCAGCCGCTGTGACTGCTGCTGTAGCCGGTAACTTTTACGGGGAAGCCGTATGAAAGCGATCTTACGCTTTCGGCATTCATGTCGGGCGCCTTACGCAGTCTTACACCGATCTGAACGTTTACATACATCGTTTTCGGATTCGAGTACTTCTTATCAGGCTTGACAAGATTGGGAACGACGACGGTCTGTTCGGCCTGCGGTCTTGTCTTGGAAATATAGCGGTTGCTGACCCAGCCGTAAACACCGTAGCGGTCGCTTCTTACATAAGTAAATCCATTCTGGCTCTTTCCGTAAACCGTAAGCGACTCGCCGAGAGATACATATACAACACGGCTCGCCGATGCACTCGGCTTACTTCTGATGGTAAGGCTGTTTACGGCAACATAGACCTTATAGCGTGAAGCGGCGGCAAGATAGGTCTTGGGCTTTTCCACTGTATCCGTTCCGAAGCCGTACGGATCCGTTGTTGTTGACGGCTTGGTTGTCGTCGGCTTCTTGGTTGTTGTGGGTTTCCTGGTCGTCGTCGGCTTCTTGGTCGTTGTCGGTTTCCTGGTCGTCGTAACAGCCTTCCTGGTTGTCGTTGTATATTTCTTTGTCGTTGTCGTGTAACGTTTTGTGGTAGTTGTGGTCGTTTTCTTGGTTGTGGTTGTTTTCTTTTCGGTGGTAGTCTCCTTTTTCGTCGTTGTTTCCTTGGACGGTTCGGTAACACCCTCGTTTGCCTTCGTTGTCGTTTCCTTTTCGGTCGTTTCTTTTTCGGTCGTTTCCTTTTCGGTGGTCTCTTTTTCCGTGGTCGTTTCTTCCGTAGTCTTTTCCTCTGTGGTTTCTTCAGTCGTTTCTTCAGTCGTTTCTTCGTCAGGCTTCGTTGTTGCCTTTTCCATCTCGGAATCCGTAGTCTGCGATTGCGACGAAGTAGCATTTACCGGAAGCTTACTGAAATTATTCTTGATCATCGTAACAGCTCCGGCCGTAACGGCAACGATTGCCACGATCAGCACTGCAATGATAATACTGTTTCGCTTCGACTTGGACGCAGTGATATACATATCATCAAGCTCATCGTCGTCTTCGTCCTGTTCGTCATCATCGTCCGACTCGTCATCGTCCGAATCCTCCGCGGTGTCTTCCCGGGTATCCTCGTCACCGTCAGCATATTCCTCTTTTTCAACTTCTTCGTCTTCGATGTACTCGTCTTCCTCTTCAAAATCGGACGTTTCGCTCTTGGCTGCGGAGCGTTCATCGCCGCGTTCTTCGTTCTGCTCATGATATTCAACAACGGGTACAATCTGTTCGGTATCGTCCGCTTCCAGCTCACGGGCAGAACCTTCATCGACTACTTTTTCCGGATTTTCACCGTTTTGCGACAAAGATTCATCGTCTTTGACGGGATCGGCATTGTCCGGCGTTCCGCTGTAAACCTCACGGGAGTTGTCGTTATTACCGTTTGAAGAAACCGCAGCGTCTTCGTTTTCAAGACTGGTTATCATTCCGCAATTTTCGCAAAAGCCGGAACCTGCCTCAAGTTCATGACCGCAATTTGGACATTTCATATCTATTATCACTCCTAAATCTTCTGATCCACCATTTTTTATTATGATATCACACCCTGCTCTTGATTTCAAGTAAAGTAAATAAATTAAATATTAACTTTGTCAGACTTTGTGATATTGCGATATCTATAATACAACTTCGGGGTGAAGAAAACGGTTTCTGCATCAAAATGCGGCAATCCCACCCTTCATCGGCAAAACACATGGTTGCCGATGGTTTTAATCACAGGTCTTGAAAGCATAAAGCTGTTCGAAGTTTTCTTCGGATTGTAGTAATAGATCGCGCCTCCGCTCGGATCCCAGCCGTTAATGCAGTCTCTAGCGGCTTTGAGCGATTCGTCCGTGCTTGAAACACCCCAGTTGGAATCGTTGACTGCGGAAAACGCACCGTTCTGATAGATAACGCCCGCAACCGTGTCGGGGAAGGACGAATGGGAAACACGGTTTAAGACGACTGCTCCGACGGCAACCTGTCCGGTATAGCTTTCGCCCCTCGCTTCGGCGGCAATCAGCTTTGCCAAGAGATTAATGTCGCTCTGGCTGTATTTTCCGCTTTGTGACGCCGAAGCCGAACCGAGTCCTAAAAATCTGAGCGTTTTCGGCCCCGCAACTCCGTCAACGGTGATGCCGCAGTTTTTTTGAAAAGCCTTTACCGCATTTCTCGTCGCCGTTCCGTAAATGCCGTCAACCGAGCCTTTGTAATAGCCGAGTGACTTGAGCTTTGTCTGAATTTTCCGGACCTCCTCGCCTCTCGAGCCGAGCTTCGAAAGCGTGTAAACCGTCGAGCCTTCCGCTTCGGGCATTGAAAGGTTATGGGAAACAGCAAGAACGGTCATAGCAATCAGGATCACAAAAAGCGATTTAAAAAATCGGATCCACTTGGTTTTATTCTTTTTCATAAGTAAAACACCTCGTTTTTATTTTTGCCCGAATCTTGCTATGTCATACATTTTCAACACTTCTTGTGCTTGCTTACAAAAAGCATCGGCGTTTTTTGTGCACTATAACAAGGGGTTAATTATCATGATTATGATGAAAAAAACGGTAATATATGTTAAAATATAATGAAAACACTCCGAGATCGGAGTCAATACGGAGGAATACTTATGACTTGTGTAAAAAATGAATTCACTTTTAAATCCGCTTCGGGACTTGCCGACATTCATGCCGCAAGCTATCTGCCCGAGGACACTTCTTCGGTAAAAGCCGTACTTCAGATCGCTCACGGTATGGCGGAACATCTTGAACGGTACGAAAAATTCGCCGACACCCTTTGCCAAAACGGAATTGCCGTTTTCATCAATGACCATTTAGGTCACGGAAAAAGCGTCAAAAACGACGACGAGCTCGGCTTCTTCGGAAAGAAGGACGGCTATAAAAACTTCATCGACGACTGCCACAAGCTTTACGAAATTGCGAAAGAGCAGTTCCCCGACAAGCCCTATTTCTTCTTCGGACACTCGATGGGTTCGTTCGTTGCAAGGAACTATACCTTCCAATATGCCGACGAGCTTGACGGTGCGATTTTCTGCGGCACCTCGGGTCCGAATCCGGCAGCAGGCATCGCCATCGGTCTTGCGTCCGCCATCGCTTCACTCAAGGGCGACCATTACAGAAGTAAGTTCATCGACTCGCTCGCTTTCGGCGCTTACAACAAGCGTTTTGAGGGCAGAACGCCGTTCGACTGGCTTTCAAGAGATCAGTATCAGGTCGATAAATACATAGACGACAAGTACTGCGGCTTTTTGTTCACCGCCTGCGGCTATCGTGACCTGTTTTCGGTGCTCAAAAGCGTTTCGGGCAAGGACTGGTTTGAAGGATTTTCAAAGAAATTACCTGTTTTCCTGATCTCGGGTGCAATGGATCCCGTCGGTAACTACGGCAAGGGCGTCACGCAGGTTTACGAGTCCCTGAAATCCGCCGGCAAGGACAACGTAAAAATGAAACTTTACGAAAACGGCAGACACGAGATTTTAAACGAGGACGCTCTTTTCGACACCGTTTGTGCGGATATTGTGTCCTTTGTTGACTCAATCATCGGATAAATCTATCTTCGGAGGAATCATAAATGGCTGTAACCAACGAGGCAAAGCTTTGCCGAATCGAAAACGACTCCATCTCTTTGGAATTGACGATTGACAAAAAGAAGATTTCCTCTTCTTCGGTCACAAACAAAATCACCGGCCATATGCTTTCGGGTCAAAACGGCTCGGCGGAGTTTGCCGTACACTTCAAAAACGGACTTTTCGGACAGACCGTCACCGCCGGCGAACTGAAAATCAAAAACGCACTTGTCGAAAACGAAGCGCAGACGGAAAAGCTTGTGATTGAGTTTGAGCCATTCAAGATAAAAGGCGACAAGGTCAATCTGACGCTCATCTACTCTCTTGAGAGAAACAAGCCGTATTTCAGAAAACAGCTTGTCTTTTCCGCTGAGCCCGGCTCCTGTCGGAAAGCCGTCATCGACCATATTGATATGCAGCCGCTCATTCTTTCGGGAAACAACAAAACCTGGTGCGTTCCGAATCAGGAAAAAGCACACATGAACGGCTTTGCCGTCTCTCTCGGTCAGCCGGTGTTTGTGGATGATCTGTATTTTGGCTGCGAATTTCCCGCCTGCGTCAACACGATCGAAAACGGCGCGGTCACCCTCAGCTATTACAGCGGAAAAAGCCTTTGTGAGCTTATGGGCGATAGCGGTGTTTATGAAAGCGTCAAATCCGTCTGCGGAGCCGCCGATACACCGAGCAACGCAAGAGTCAAGGCGGCTTTTTTCGAATACATCAAGGATATTGCCCGCCCGACGGGGCTTCGTATGCAGTACAACTCCTGGTACGACCATATGCTGAACATCGACACGAACAACATTGAACATTCGTTTTACGAAATCGAAAAAGCCATGACCGCCGTCGGCTCAAAGCCGCTTGACTGCTATGTTGTGGACGACGGCTGGAACGATTACAAGAAAGACTTCTGGTGCTTCAATTCGAAATTCCCGAACGAGCTTTATCCGGCAAGAGACCTTTCCGAAGCGTTTGGCAGTAGTTTCGGTCTTTGGCTCGGTCCGCGCGGCGGTTACACGCTCGACACCGTCCGATTTGCAAAACAGGTTCAAAAGGGCGGCAACGGCTACCTCAACAAGCGTGCGCAGGATATCGACGTGGCAAGCAAAAAGTATATTGACAAAACCGCCGACTTTATGTCCGACTGCCAGAACCGCTTTAACCTCACCTACTGGAAGCTTGACGGCTTCAGCCTGCGTCCGTGCAGAAGCAAAAATCATGACCACATATCCGGCGGCAAAAACGATATGTATTATTACAGCGAGATGTGGGAACGCTGGATCGGGGTTTTCGCCCGTCTTATCAATGAAAGTGACGGAAAAGTCTATATCAACCTCACCAGCTATTCACCGCCGAGCCCATGGTTCTTACAGTGGGTCAACGCCGTCTGGATTCAGACGAGCAACGACATCGGTATGATTGAAAAGGACGCAAACGGAAAGAAGCTGACCTGTTCGCAAAAGGACAAGCTTTTATCCTACCGTGACGAGCGGTATTACGATTTTTACCGTGTGCGTGAGCTTTGCTTCCCGGCAAGCAATCTTTATAACCACGACCCGATCTACGGAAATGAGGCAAAAATTTCGCTTTCCGACGACGAATTCCGTGAGTATCTTTTTACCATGGCGGCAAGAGGCACCTCGTTCTGGGAGCTTTATTACAGCTTCAACATGATGAACGAAGCCAAATGGCGGATCAACAACGCCGTTCTCCGCTTTGTGGAAGAAGAATTTCCGAATCTTCGCAATTCCGTTCTTTTCGGCGGCAAGCCCTCTTTGGGTCAGGTGTACGGATTCGGCTGTTTTAACGGCGACGAGGGTATCGTTGCGCTTCGCAATCCGGGCGCAAAAGACGAGACTTACGTTTTACGGCTTGAACATTCGATCGGTGCGGACGAAAGACTGAAAAACGCCGCTATGACGGTTCTTTTGCCGTACAGCACGAACGGCGCAAAAGATAATTTCAGCTTCGGCGACACGGTCACAGTCAAGCTCCCCGCCTATCAGACAAAAATTCTGCATTTCGGTAAGAAAGAAAAACCGCTTGAAGCCGTTTACGTCAAAGCACTCGGCAGCAAGACCCTTGAAGTCATGTTCAACCAGAGCGTGATTGCAGACGAAATCAAATGCGATGAAAATGAGATCGTTTCTGCTTCTCTTCTCGAGGATTACCGAAGCATCAGACTTACTTTCAAATATGACTTCCCCGTTCATGACAAGCTGACCTTGCGTTCGGTCAAAGATTTGCTTCTGAACAAAACCGACCTTTCGGTCTCTTTCGATTATCACGAAAACAACGTCATTATCCGTGACGCTTTTGAGGGGAACACCGACTTTTCGATTGTTGCCACAACGGGCGGCGAAAACAGCAACAAGGAGCTGTTCGCACAGGGCGACGAAATCTGCCTCGAAATCAAAGACGGCCGCTTCGTCTTCACCGTCTGCGGTCAGAGCGTGGTGTCTAAGCTTGCAGCGGACGGAATTGTTCAGGTCTGCGCCGTAAGAGAGAGAAACGGTGTGTTGAAGCTGTATCTCGACAAGAAGCTTGACTCCGGTTCTTACGACGGACAAGAACCCGCCGTTCTCAGTCAGAAAGCGGTTCACTGCTTCGACAAGGCGAAAATCAAGCTGTATTCCAAGGCACTTTCCTATGACGAGGTATAACACATAACCTATGATAGAACGATATATAGCCTTTGACCTGGAAATGCCCGGTCAGCACGAGCCGAGAATCAGTGCAATCGGGATAACCGTAATTGAAAACCGGAAAATCACCGACAAGCTTTACTACCTTGTAAATCCCGAGACGGAATTTGACCCCTATGTAATAAAGCTTATCGGAATCACCCCCGAGATGGTCAAAAACGAGCCTCCGTTTCC